>CALLZA010000932.1 GCA_937858165.1 uncultured Ardenticatenia bacterium | reverse complement strand
TCCGATCACATCTTCATCACGCTGCAACCCTCAAGTATGAATTGTGGTCAGTGGAGCTGTGCGCGTTAGCGTATTATGTGCAGTGTATACTGACCGGAGTACTGTCTCTGTGTGTTTTGTTTTTTTAATGATACGGCGACCACCGAGATCTACACTAGATCGCTCGTCGTCAGCGTCAGATGTGTATAAGAGACAGTCCTTAGCCATTGACCTTGACGCTGCGCCTGCGCCGGGTATAGTGCAAGCATCGCTAAATGGCCGCCGCGTGTGGCCGGGCGGACTTCTTAACACATCATCCCACCCCAAGGAGAGAGCAATGGCAGGTGTAAGTTTTCGGCACGTCTACAAGCGGTTTGGCGACGTCAGTGTGATCAAGGACTTTAACCTGGAGATCGCCGACAAAGAGTTCATGGTGTTCGTCGGCCCGTCGGGCTGCGGCAAGTCCACCAATCTACGCATGCTGGCCGGCCTGGAAGAGGTCTCGGAAGGCGACATCCTGATCGGCGACCGCGTTGTCAACGACGTGCCGCCCAAGGACCGCGACATCGCCATGGTCTTCCAGTCCTACGCCCTCTACCCCCACATGAGCGTCTACGACAACATGGCCTTCGGCCTGAAGCTGCGCAAGATGCCCAAGGCGGAGATCGACCGGCGCGTCAAGGAAGCCAGTGACATCCTGGGGTTGGGCAGTCTGCTCGACCGCAAGCCCAAGGCGCTCTCCGGCGGCCAGCGCCAGCGCGTTGCTGTCGGCCGGGCCATTGTACGCGAGCCGGCGGTGTTTCTCATGGATGAGCCGCTGTCGAACCTGGACGCCAAGCTGCGCGTTTCGGCCCGCGCCGAGATTAGCAAGATCCACCAGCGCCTGGGCACGACGTTCATCTACGTAACTCACGACCAGGTTGAAGCCATGACCATGGGCGACCGCATCGCCGTGCTGGCCGACGGCATCCTGCAACAGGTGGACACGCCGCGCAACCTCTACAATGAGCCGCTCAACGTCTTCGTCGCCGGCTTCATCGGCAGCCCGGCCATGAACTTCTTCAACGGCACGCTGGTCAACGAAGAGGGGCGTCAGTTCATCGACACCGGCGACTTCCGCGTGCGCATCCCCGAAGATCGCAAGGCCGCGTTTGCGCCCTACTCCGGCAAAGAGGTTGTCATGGGCATTCGGCCGGAGCATGTCCACGCACCAGAGTATGCTCCCCCGGGTGTCGTGGCAGAGCCGGTCTCGGCCACGGTCGAGGTCGTCGAGTTGCTGGGCCACGAGCTGCACCTGTACCTGAACTCGGGCAAGAACAGCTTCGTCGGCACGGTCGACCCGCGCTTTGCCGTCCACACTGGCAACAAGATTGACGTTGTGTTCGACATGGGCAGCGTCCACATGTTCGACAAGGCGACCGAACTGGCCATCCGCTAAATCGGTCTGCTGCTGACTACCTCCCCGAAGAGGGCCGCCGCTCGCGCAGGACGGCGGCCCTTTTTCATGAGACAACCCATGCCCGAAGCCCACTACCAGCCCGGCCAGTCGTTCCCCGTCCAGTTCGCCTGGCGACTGCCGGACGGCGAATATCTGCGGGCGGTCTTCCAGGCCGACGTGCTGGAGCTGGTGGCCGCGGCCAACAAGTACGTTACCCGCCTTAGTTATCTCTTGGCCGGGCGCGAGGAGACGGCCGACGGCGAGCCGAAGCCGGCCGAGGCCCTGACGCGTGCTTACTGGGAACTGGTGGGTACGCTCATCGGCCGCACGATCACTCTGCCTTATGAGGCCGACGACGGCCGCGCCCTCTATCTACGCCTGGAGACGCTGACGGGCGAGCACAACTACTTCAGCCGCTATGAAGACGCCCAGGTGGTCGCCCGCGGATTGCAGGCGCATCTGAAGAAAAGGCAAACCACAGATGACACAGAGTAAAGAAAAATGATCCGCAGTTTGGGCAGATTTTCAGATCTTAATCTGCCCAAGCCCAATCTGCGGATCACCCTTCTTCACTCTGTCGTTACTCCCCCTCAGGAAACACCCGCCGCCACAGGTCGGTCTCCAGCAGGCCGTCGGGATCACAACGCCGCTTGAGTTCGCGGAAGCGGGCGATGACCTCGTCGCCCAGGTAGGCACGGGCCACTTCGGGCCGCAGCGTGCTATCCTTGGCGAAGTAGAAGCGGCCGCCGGCGGCCAGCACGATCTCGTCCATCTCCCGCGCCAACCACACGAGGCGCTGCCGATTGGCATCTGTTACCCGGAAGTCCATCGCCAGCGAGAACCCGTCAACCGCATAGCTCATCAGGAAGTCGTCGGGCTTGTGGCGCTTCAGCACGGTCCAGTAGTTGGGCAGCCCCCGCCGCTTGCACCGGGACAGGCATTCGCGGAAAGCATCGCCCGCCGTCTCCCTGGGAATGAACGGCCGATAGCGAAGGAGGACCCCCCGCCCGTCACCCAGCACGCAAGACAGAACG
>CALLZA010000931.1 GCA_937858165.1 uncultured Ardenticatenia bacterium | reverse complement strand
TGTATGTTGTTATACGTGTCATCGTATCCATGAGCTTCTCCTCTTATCTGCACAGTCGCTACGTGTCCCGTCTCACCGCACACAAAGTAGTGTTTTTTTTTTTCAAGCAGAAGACGGCATACGATATCTAGTACGGTCTCGTGGGCTCGGAGATGTGTATAAGAGACAGGCGCCCCACCCAGCGCCCCACCCAGCGCCAGCAGCAACAGCAGACGCGCCCGCCGCGGGATGCCCACCTGGGCTGTTGCGCCATAGCCGCGGGCAACCATCGTCTCGGCCAGATTCAGCGCCCGCTCCAGCCCGCCAACCAGCAACGGGATGACGATCGGTCGCCAGTCGCGCAGCCCACGCAGCCGGTGGCCGCGAATCGCCTGCGCTTCCCGGATGCGCTGGAAATGCCGCGCCGTCTCCGGCACGTAGGTAATGGCCACCAGCAGCACCAGTCCTAACTCGTAGAGCGCCGCCGGGGTCAACCCGGCCAACTCGGCCGTGGGCACAATAGCATTGAAAGCAAGGAAGAGCGACAACAGCGTGATGAGGCTCAGGCCGGTGGTGAAGCCGTAGACGGCTGCCTCCAGCGTCAGCGGCCCGCCGATGAGCCACCAGCCGTCGGGCAACACGGCCAGCACCGTCTCGCCCACGTGGGCGGTCAGCAGGTTGAACAGCGTCGAGAAGAACAGGATGACCCCGGCCAGCCGCCAGAACGGCAGGCGCGGGGCCGTAGCGCCGTATCCGGCAGTGTCGGGCGCGGCGCACGCCCCGTGGACGACGCGGGCGATGACCAGAAGCAACAGCAGGTAGAGCGGGTTGCGCGTTCCTAGCGCCAGCAGCCCGCCGGCCAGCAGCCACACCACCCAGGCGCGCGGGTCGAACGACCTCATGCCGGGCGCACCTCGAATTGCAGCCGGTCGCGGAAGCGGGCCAGGGCGCGCAACGTCGGCCGCCCCAGCGCCGCCAGCAGGACGACGTTACCCGCGGCCGCAACCGAATCCCACAGCAGTGACGTTGCCAGATAGAAAGCCACGTAGCGGCGCAGCGCCTCGGTCGCGCCTGCGCCGGGCGACCAAGATTGCCCCGGATCGCCCACCAGCAGGGGCCAGGTGTAGAGGTTCAGGATGGCCCCATAGGCGAAGCCCCACAGACCGGCAAAAGCGATCAGCAGGACCAGTTCCGCCCGAGGCCGGCGCAGATGGGGCAGCAGACCCGCGCTAAGCCCGACCCAGCCGGCAGTGAACATCTGATAGGGCAGCCACGGCCCCACACCGGCAGTGATGATGCCCGACACGAGCATCGTCATGGCCCCCAGCAGGAAGCCGAAGCGAGCCCCAAAGACGTAGCCGCCGAGAATAATCGGTGCGAAGACGGGCGAAAAGCCGCCCGGCGCGGGGATGGCTACTTCGATGAAGCGCAGCGTGGCCGTCGCCGCCACCAGGATGCCCAACGCAGCCACCGTCTTGGCTCCGGCCGCCTGCCCCTGTAGCTCAACCAGCAAAACGGCCAGGCACAGCGTCACCAGGATAACCGACAGCAGCGACGTCTGCCCCGGCGACGTCGCCCCGCCGGCCGCCCGCACCAGGAACGGGTAGGCCAACGCCACAACGCCCACCGTTAGACTGAGCGCGTAGAGCGCGCCGGTCAGTAGCCGCCGTCTCATGCGCCGCTCCGCGCCCGGCGGCGGACCAGCAGCGCCAGCCCGCCCAAGATCAGCAGCACGCCAGCGAACAGCCCATACGACGACCAGGCTACCGTCGGAGCCGCCGGAGAGGGAGACGCCACAACCGCGCCACTGCAAATCTCGTCGAACGATACGACCGGCGGCGGCGGAGCCTCGGTCACGGAGCCTGCGCCCCACACCCAGCCTTCGACCGCCCCATCCACCACCCGGCTCTGGCCGGCCCCGGCGACCGCGTACCGCCATGCGTCATCACGTAGCTGCCAGTACGACCAGTAGCGGCACTCGTCGCCGCCGCGACAGGCGCAGAAGCAGTCATCGACGGCGCAGCCGACGCCGTCGATGCGACAGACGGCCGCGCCCCCGGCCTGCACCTCGTTCTCCACCGCCAACCCGGAGCGGCTGAGCGCTTCCAGGCCGCTGATCTGCGGTTCAGAGAAAGCGATACAGCGCGCGGCCGTCTGCCCATCGCCATAGGCAACGACGACGGCCACGCGGTTGTCGTCCTGCGCGGTCGCCGGCGCGCCGGCGACCACCGACAGGGCAACCAGAGCGAACAGCAGAAAGAGTGCGCGGCGGCCCATCGCCTACCCCTCCGGCGGCAGCGCGCGCCCGGCCGCGGCCGGAATGGCCTGCACGGTGCTATAGAAATCATCGAACGGCCCATCGCCAAAGTCAGCCTGAAACGCGCCGCTCTCCCCTTGCCAGGCCAGCAACGCGTCGAGCGGCGAGCGGCCCGTTTTGGCCCACGACCCGTCAGTGGCTGTCGGGTCAATTCCCAGAGCGATGAGCGCCTGAACAACGACCGCCGTGCTGTTGGCGCTGACCGGTAGCCCCGCGCCATAGCTCCAGCCACCTTCGGCCGCCTGCGATGTGGTCAGGAAGTCGACGGCCGCGGCCACAGCCGCATCGTCGGGCGAGCGTCCGGCAGCCAACAGCGCCATGATCGCCATGCCCGTCGCGTCGGCGTTGTCCAGTGTGCCGAAGCCATCATCCCACGAGCCACCGGCCGACTGGTTGCTCTCCAGCCAGTCGATCGCCGTGGCGGGTATCTCTTGCCCGACGGCGGCCATGCCCAACATCGCCAGGGCGTGCTTATACGAATCGCCGGCAAAGGCGCCATCTGGGCCGAGGTGGGCCACCAGGGCGGCGGTGTAGTCGTGCCCCTCAAAGTTGGCTGGATCGACCCCGGCGGCGCGCATCGCCAGCACGATCTTGCCCGCCTGCCCGCCGTCCTCAGCGGCCATGGCTTGCAGCGCCGGGCCATTGCCCCGCAAGTAGTCGAGCGCCGGCACGGCGTCGCCGCTGTCTCTTATACACATCTGACGCTGCCGACGAGCGATCTAGTGGAGATCTCGGTGGTCGCCGTATCAATAAAAAAAAAAACGAAAAAAGACAAAAAGAAAAAAAAAAAAGAGTGCACAAAGCTAGCACAGAAAGAGACAGACAGAGACGATCCACGGAAGTAAGCGAAGACAGA
>CALLZA010000930.1 GCA_937858165.1 uncultured Ardenticatenia bacterium | reverse complement strand
CATGCACCTACTTGCTTCGATGTGTGGTGCTACTTGAGTTCGCATCCGTATGCAACAGTTTAGGCCGACTCAGAATCATGTGTTGATGTGATTTTTTTTTTTTAATGGTACGGCGACCACCGAGAGCTACACGAGATCGCTCGTCGGCAGCGTCAGATGTGTATAAGAGACCGCTTGTGGATGATGCGCCGCTCATAGGCGGTCATCGGTTCCAGGCTGATCGGCTCGCCGCGCTGCCGGGCCTTATCGGCCATGCGCTCGGCCAGCCGCGTCAGGGCTTGCACGCGCCGCTGGCGCTACCCTTCCACGTCCACGACGAAGTTGGCCCGCCGGTGCAGCTTGTGGGCGACCATCAGACGGCCGAGGAACTGGAGCGCGTCCAGCGTCTCGCCCCGCGGGCCGATGAGCATGGTCAGGTCTTCACCGTTGATGGCCACGACGTTGACGCGCTGGCCGGTCAGGTCATCCGGCTCCGATTGCGAGACCGACACCCGCGCCGTCACGTGCATCTTGTCCAGCAATTCCGACAGCACCTCGACCGCGGCCTCGCCCTCGGCGGCCAACTCGTCGGCCGTGGCCGGGGCGACAGCTTCCTCGTCCTCGGCAGGGGGCGCCGGCGGTGTAATCGCGGCGGGTGGCGGGGGGGCCGGTCGGGCAGGCGGCTGCTCGCGCATGGCCGGCGGCTCGGGGCGCGGCTCGGGAGCGGGAGGCGCGGGTGGGCGCTGTGGCGGTGTCGCCGGGCGCGCCGGCGGGGCCACCGGGCGGGGCGCGGGCGGCGGCGTGGCGGCCACGGCCTTCAGGCGCACGACCGCCTCGCGGCTGCCGATGCCCAACAGACCGCGGCTGCCTTCGTCGATGACCGTCACCGTGACCTGATCACGGCTCATTCCCAGGCGGCGCAATCCGGCATCGATGGCCGCTTCCACGTTTGCGCCGCGCGCTTCGATTTCCTGGTTTGTGCTTGGTGACATAGTTGCCTATCGCTTGGCGGAACCTTTCTTGCGCCGCGGGGCCGAGGTCGTGCCACCGGGCTTGCTCTTGCCTTCGCCGGCGCCGTTGGCCGAGGGGCGGCTCTTGGCTGGCTTCTCGGCCTCGACGATGGTCGGCCGCGTCTCGCCGCGGGCGGCGCGCTCGGCCTTCTCGCGGTCGGTGATGCGCTTCATGTACAGCCCCTGGACGATGCCGATGATGTTGGCCAGGATGAAGTAGATCGACAGGCCGGACGGGAATTGCAGCGAGAAGAAGCCGAACATCAACGGCATGGTGTACATCATCGACTGCGTCATGCCCGCCGCCGGGTTGTCCTGTGGCGTCTGCCCCTTCGGCGGCGCGGGCGTCAACAGCTTTTGCTGGATGAACATGCTGCCGAAGACAACGAGCGGCAAGATGAAGAACGGGTCGGGCTGGCTGAGGTTCATCCAGGCGAACTTGTTTTCGACCGGGATGAGCTGTGTCACGTTGATGGCCGGGTAGACGCGCGGCACCAACTCGAACAGGGCTTGCGGCGTTGTGCCCAGAATGGTCGTGATGGCCTGGTAGAGGCCGATCAGGATCGGGAACTGGAGCAGCGTCGGCAAGCAGCCGCTGAGGGTATCGGCCGGGTTGTAGCCGATCCGCTTGAACTCCTCGTTCATCTTCTGCGGGTTGTCGCGGTACTTCTTCTGGATGGCGTTGATCTCCGGCTGAAGCTCCTGCTGGCGCATCATCGACCGCTGCTGGCGCATGTTCAGCGGCAGGGTGATGAGGCGGATCAGGATCGTCAGCGCGGCGATCGCCAAAATGAAGTTTTGCCCCAGGAGGTTATAGAACCACAGCAGGGCATTGATCATGGGGTTAACGATTAAAGTGTCCCACATGGCAGTGTTCTCGTGCGCTCAGTCAGACGTCTGGGGCAGCGCATAGCGCCAGCGTTCCTGGCCATTGTTGGTCAGGTCTAATCCAATGAGAAGGGCGTTGGCGTCTTGCGTGGCCACAACCAGCGTGTCGTCGACAAGCACCGGCGTGGCATAGAGTGGCGTCGAGGTGGGCACCGTCCACAACTGTTGGCCGTCGCTGGTGCTATAGGCCGTCAAGGCGCCGGTGGGCGTCTCGCCGGCGATCTCCGACGCAATGTAGAGTGTGTCGCCGACAACTACCGGGCTGGTCTGGACGGCGGCCTGGGTGGCCTTCGTCCACTGCTGTTCGCCCGTCTGGGCATCAACAGCGAAGAGATTGCCGGCGATGTCTCCAAAGTAGACCGTGCCATCGACAACCGACGGCGCGCCCCAAACCCAATCGCCGGCGCCCGGCGCGGCCCAACGCTTTTCGCCCGTGGCAATGTCCAGGGCGTGGACGTTGCCGTCAAAGCTGGAGACGTAGACCAGGTCATCGCCCAAAACAGGGCCGCTGGGTAGCGCCCCGCCGAGGGGGGTACTCCATTGAAGTTCGCCGCTGGCCGCGTCGAGGGCGTAGACTGACCAGTCCATCGACGCGACGTAGAGCGTGCCGTCCCGATAGGCCGGCCGGCCCCAGATGGCGTGGTCAGTTTCGTAGTCCCATTGCAGGCTGCCGTTGGTGGCATCGAGGGCCAGCACGTGGTTATCGGCCGTGCCGACAAACACCTGGTCATCTACTTGCAGTGGCGGGGCGACGATCTTGTCACGCGCGTCGGTGGTGTTGACCCACAACTGGGACGCGCCGCCGGCCTCGTTTTCCTGCAAGCCATAGACAGAAACGGTGACGCGGGGGGAGAAGAGGCCGCCGGCGCGACCATAGTCGCCGAAGACGACGCGGCCGTCGGCGGCCGACGGGGCGGCGAAGAAGGCCGCGGTGCTGGTCTCCTGCGGGTGAAGCCACGCTTGTGTCTGCGTGGCCGGATCGTAGGCCAACACTTGCGGGCCAAAGGCCAGGTACACCAGCCGGCCGTCGCTGGAGAGCCCGGCCCAGTTAGTGGTGGTAAGCCGGCCACTACCTGTCTCTTATACACATCTGACGCTGCCGACGAGCGATCTAGTGTAGATCTCGGTGGTCGCCGTATCATTAAAAAAAAAACAAATACGCAGATGACACAGGACAGCGAGAATCATGCAAAACACAAGGACAGATCAAGAAAGCGACAGGACAAGACAGTGGACGACACGAAACACAGATGGAAGAAGGGGAGATGTGATCGCGGAGAGAGAG
>CALLZA010000929.1 GCA_937858165.1 uncultured Ardenticatenia bacterium | reverse complement strand
CTTCTGCGTGCGTCTCTGCCTGCACATCCCTCTGTGTGTCGTTTCTTCGGCGCGCCATGGTAGTTGGTTGTTATGTCTGTAGCGCCGGTCGTCTTTGTTCTTTTTTTTTTGTTTTTTTGTAATTATACGGCGACCACCGAGATCTACACTAGATCGCTCGTCGGCAGCGTCAGATGTGTATAAGAGACAGTATCAAGGGAGCGGGGGCTATTACGCAGGGCAAAACCCAGAGATATCTGGCGATGGCAACTTCATCGTTTATGAAACGGTGACATACGACGATATCCCTTGGCCTCCCGGCCCTGTCAATCACTACGATTTGAAGCGTTACGATCGTCAGGCTGACACAAGTGAGTTCTTTTCCAACTCTGTTCAACCCTTTTTCGGGTCTTCACCCAATCCCACAGTCTCGCTCAATGGACGATTCACAGCCTTTGGCGATGGCCTCATCTTTGAGCTCGACTTCCACACTGAGGAGGTAGTGGTCGTATCAACGAATCTGAACGGCGAAAGTGCCAATGGGGTGTCAGTCGCGCGGGCCATCTCGGCCGATGGCCGGATTATTATGATGGAATCGGTGGCCACCAATCTGGTTGCCGACGATACCAACGGCGTCCAGGACGTTTATCTGCGCGATAGAGGCTCGCCGTAGACGATTGACGGTCGGGGCTTTTACAGATCTCGCTTCGACCAACATCCTCTTACGTAATCGAAGCCATCCCTATGAATTCGTCGTTCGTAATTCGTAATTTCTCCCCGTTGACAGCCGCAATCACGTTCGCTATAGTAACAATTGACTGGTGTGTAGAGTTGCTGGGACGGAAAGTGAGGCCGCCTGGACTTACCAAAAGTCGAGGCGGTTTTTGTGTTTAGTGGTGCCGTTCCGCCCGGTCTGACCGGATCATTTTGTAACACACTGGATTAGGAGAGGTTGTTTGAAGGACGATACAGCACAGAAAGAAGGCCTGAGTGTGGGGGATGGGCTGGTCGTCAGCCTCGCTTATACCCTCCGGCTGGATGATGGCGAAGAGATCGACGCCGCGGCGGGCACCGACCCGTTGGTCTATCTCCACGGCGCGCAAAACATCATCCCCGGCTTGGAGCGAGAGCTGACTGGTTTGAAGATCGGCGACGCGCGCAGCGTCACAGTCAGCCCGGGCGACGCCTATGGCGAGATGGACCCGGACGCGTTTGAGTTGGTGCCCTATGATGCCTTTCCCGGCGATCTGGAGCTGGAAGAAGGCATGGGGCTGCGAATGGTTGAAAGCGGCACTGGCCGCCAGATGGAGGCCTACATCTCGGAGCTGCGCGATGACGGCGCGCTCCTGGACCTGAATCACCCCCTGGCCGGCGAAACGTTGCATTTCGATGTCGAGGTCGTTGGTTTGCGCCGGGCGACGTCCGAGGAAATGGCCCACGGTCACGCCCACAGTGACGGTCACACACACTAGTCAAGTTTTGGGGTTCGAAAAGGAAGATGAAAAAGCTGTACGTTGGTAACTTGCCGTTTGACACGGATGAGGAACAGATTCGCGAGTTGTTTTCCGGTTACGGAGAGGTGCGCTCGGTCGACATGATCAACGACCGCGACACCGGCCGCTTCCGCGGCTTCTGCTTTGTGGCGATGGACAACGCCGACGCCGACGCGGCGACGCAAGCGCTCAACGGCTACTCCTTCGGCGGGCGTCCGCTGAAGGTCAACGAGGCCAAGCCCCGTGAAGAGCGCGCCCCTGGCTCCAGCGGTGGTGGTGGTCGCGGCGGCTATGGCGGCGGTGTCGGCTATGGCGGCGGCGGTCGGTCCGCCAACCGCGGTGGCGGCAGCGGCAGCCGTGGCGGCTATGGCAACCAGGGCGGAGGTCGCAGCGATCGCGATCGCAATAGCGACCGCAACCGCTGGTAATCACCTGTCAGACGGCGCAGACCAAAACACCGAACGGCGGTCCCGACAGCGGCGACCGCCGTTTTTTGTTGCGTGGGTTCTTCTCCCGGTGCGCCGCGTTTATCCCCGGCCCAAGTCGCGCGTAAGGCAACCCGCGCTACGACTGTTGCAGGGCCAACTGCGCCTCCTGACGCGCCTCGCGGCCGAAGAACCACACCTCCAGCCCGATAGCCGTCATGTACATCACCGTCACCCCGGCGAAGACGTAGGTGAACCCCGCCGGCCCGTGCGTCACCTGCAACTGACCGCTCACCTGGGGCATGATGAACCAGCCCACCTGGAACACCAGGTTGGTCAGACTGACCGATAGCGCCTGGGCCTGCTCCGGCACGCGCTCCAGGATAAACGTCTGATAGACCGGGTTGCTCAGGTTCATCAGCGCCAGCCGGAAGATGTAGGCCACGCCGGCCACGACAAATACCACCCCGGCCGCTGCCCGCCCCGCCGGCACGAGCCACGCCCCCAGACCGAGCAGTATCAGGAACGGGATCGATAGCGCCTGGGTCAGAATGACCGTGCGAATCTTGCCCAGCCGGTCGGCCAGCGGCGGCCCGGCGAACTGCCCCACGGCCATGGCCAGGCCACCCAGGGCGAAGACGACGCCGATTGCCGGATCGGGCTTGCCGTAGACGTTGCGGAAGTAGACGTTCATAAACGGCTGCATCAGCCCCGCGCCCAGACCGATGACCAGTGACGGCAGCAGAAAGCGGGTGAACAGCCGACCATAGCGCCGCAGTTGCACCCACGGCAGTTCGGCCGCCGCGTTGCCCTGCGCCGCGCCACGGATGAAGACCACCGGCACAATCGACAGCGCGCTCAACACCACCATGCTGCCAAGCGTCAACTGGTAGGCCAGCGTATCCATCGGCCCCACGCCCACCAGCGCCCCCAGGCGACCGGGCAGGAACCCGGCCAGCAAGTTGCCGAAGAAACTGGCCACCGTCGATAGCCCGGCCTGAAAGCTGAAGACCCACTGCCGCTCGCGCGCGCCGGTGTTGGCCATCAGGAACGGCGCAACCGCCACCATGCCCAGACTCAGCGAGGCCCCGGCCACCATGCGAAACGCCACTGTCTCTTATACACATCTGACGCTGCCGACGAGCGCTCTAGTGTAGATCTCGGTGGTGCCCGTCACATTAAAAAAAAAAATAAACCAGATCCATCAAAGGAGAATAGCTAGAACAAGAGGATAACGGAAACAAGAGATGAGAGGAGGAAACGAG
>CALLZA010000928.1 GCA_937858165.1 uncultured Ardenticatenia bacterium | reverse complement strand
CTGGTGCTGTACGATCGTGTCTGATTGTTCTTCGTTGTATTGTTTCGTGTGGTGTTTCATATGTGTCGTAGTTGTGTGTTCTCCGATTGTGTTTTTGTTGTAAGGATACGGCGACCACCGAGATCTACACTAGAGCGCTCGTCGGCAGCGTCAGATGTGTATAAGAGACAGAGCGAGGCCAGGGCGGCCAGGGCGGCTTCAGCGGCGGCGCTGTCGGCGGTGATCCGGCGCAGTTGGCCGCGCAGCCGGGCGGCGCGGCGCGTGTCGCCCCAGATGGCGGCGGCGTCGCGCGGGGCCAGCCAGAAGTGCTGGATGGGCAACAGGTAGTCGTGGACGGTCGGGCAGCGCATGGCGGCCAGCGTGCTGCCGGCCGCAGCCAGCCCGTCGAGCAGGGCGTCAAGCCGTTCGCGGGCGGCGGCCGTGCCGGCGACAAAGTGGGCCGAACGGCCGCGGGCGTACGGGATGAGCGCTCGCTCCAGCGCCCGCGCGGCGCGCTCCTGGGTCTGGATGTCCTCGGCCAGCGTCTGCCGCTGCTTGACGTTGGCGCGTGACTGCCGCTCCAGCCACGCCGGGACGAAGAAGAGCAGCAGAACGAAGATGATGGCGACGACCAGGAGGAGCGATAACACCCATTGCACGGCGATCACCTTGCCCTATAGACGTTGCAGCTACGCCTATTATAGAGCAATTGGGGCCAATCGTCCGCGCCCCGCCGGCGAGTGACAAACAAAAGGCCCACGGGCGTGATCCCGTGGGCCTTCAGTCACTGGGTGCAAGGGGCCAGCCCTACCCGACCATGTCCGGATTGGGCGATACGGTCGCGCCCAGGATGCTGACCGTCAGGCTGAACGGCACGCTGACTGCGTCGGAGTTGCGGCGCGCGTCAACCGTCACTTCCCACACACCCACCAGCGGGTCCGTGGTCGTGCGGCTGATGGCGCTGCCGGAGGCGCAGGTGCCCGTGCCGGCCAAAGGCCCTGCCCATCGTAACCGATGGATAGGGCCTTTGGCCGGCGATGGGGCGCGCGGGCTTCAGCAGGAAGCCCGCGCGCGGGTGCCAGACGCCGAGTTAGTTCGACAGGGGGCTGCACTGGTAGTTGGCGGTCATGCCAACCAGCGCGGCCGAGTCGCCGTCCACACCGTCAATGGTGGGCGACGGGGAGTAGACATGGATGACGATCTCATCCGTGCCCGCGGGCACGTTGACCAGGTCGAAGACGAGCAGGTTAAGCTGGTCGCCCTTGTCCGGGTTGGTCGGCTTCACGGTCTGCGTGATGCCGCCGGCGGTGACCGTCACCCACACCGGGCGGGCGTCCTTGTCGTTGTCGACCAGGGCCAGCTCGATGTGGAACGTCTCCGGGCCGAGGGGCGCGGTGATGGGCACGACGATCTCGCGGTACGGCGTCCAGCCCTGGGCCACGTCCCAGTAGACCTCGCCCTCGGCCGGGGTGAAGGTCTCCCAGACGTTGACGTAGGTGTGGGCCGGGTCGTTGTAGGTCGGGTAGAGGACGAAGGCGCGCGGGATGTGGGTCTTCGTGCCGCTCTTCTGCAGGAACCACTTGCCGGTGACGTAGTTCGTGCCGGCGGTGGGCAGGTCGGAGCCGTACCAGAAGTTACCGGACACGTGGTCGGCCGGAGCGGTGACAGTGTTGACCTCGACGTAGTTGTTCTTGCCCTTCATGATGAAGCGCACGTACTTGGCCGCGCCGGTGTTCTTGGCCACCAGTTGGCCGTAGAGGTCAACCAGGTTGGTGGAGTTGGGAATGGTCAGCTTGGCCGAGACCTTGTGCTTCTTGGGGCTGCCCATGCCGATGCCCAGCAGGTCAGTCCACTGGTTGGAGGCCTGGCCGACGGGGCAGGTGTTGGCCGGCGGCGGGGTGTAGGTGTTGGTGAAGGTGCAGACCCAGGCGTCGCCGTCAGCCACGGGGATGCTCGACGGGTTGACCGTCTCGACGGGCGTGGTCGTCGTGTTGTCGCACGTAGCGCTTTGCAGCGACCAGCCGGTCGGCAGGTTGATTTCGGCAACGGTGTAGTTGCCCGCCTGCAGCGGCGGGGGGGTGACGGAGGGCGTGTCGCCGTCGGTCCACATGACGTGGCTGGCGGCTCCACCGACGCCGAAGGGGGACTGGGGGCGGCCCCCGCCGGGGGGCACCTCGTCGAGTGTAATGCTCCCCCCCCCGCAGCAGGGGCGGGAGGACGGGGGACCCGTCTTCCTGCTACACCGCGCCTTCGCGGCCGAACATGAGGGGTGCCGGCGGGACCTGTCTGACCTGGGCCCCCTGCGCCCCGGGCCCGACGCGCCCGGGCTCGCCGGGTTCGATCAGCTTCATCGAAAAGTACTGCTGCCCTTCGTACTCGCCGACCTCGTAGATCGGCACGATGCCGGGATGATCGAGTTTCGCAGCGGCTCGACATTCTCGCAAGAACCGAGCGTGTAACTCCAGCGACTGAAAGATCGAAGCGAGCGGCATCTTGATCGCCACTTGTCTTCGCAGCACCGGATCTTCGGCGAGGAACACCACGCCAAAGCCGCCCGAACCCAGCCGTCGAACGACTTGAAAGCGGCCGATCTGACGCGGAATTTTTGCACGTTCCTCCACGAGCGGAGGATGTGAGTCCCCCGATGCTCCAGAGGCCCCTGGTTTCTGCCCACCGCCACGAGCCCCACCCGCGTCGTCCCCGTGGGGCGGCTGGCCCCCGGCGTCCTGGCCGGCAATGCTATTTGAGGTGCGGGCCTGCCCTGTCGGGTCGGGGGCGTAGGAGTAGCTGCCGCCCGTCTCCTGGGCCATGCGGCTCATCAGCGGCTCGTCCACGTTGCCCAGGCCGATGGAGGCCGCGGCCAGTATCGCGAGCATGAGCTGCCAGTCCTGACCCAGCGCCAGCCTGGCCTCGATGATCGGGCGCCTTTGCGCGGCGTCCTGGGTCTGTCTCTTATACACATCTGACGCTGCCGACGAGCGATCTAGTGTAGATCTCGGTGGTCGCCGTATCATTAAAAAAAAAAAAATATGATGACACCGACAGAGACCTGCCACTAGATTGCACACACACACACACGATCACGAAAGAATGGTGAACGCATCATACAGTCGCGCAACGAGACAACACTAACGCAAAAAATGAAAGCCAAAACCAGACACGACAATTGAGCTAGTGACA
>CALLZA010000927.1 GCA_937858165.1 uncultured Ardenticatenia bacterium | reverse complement strand
TGACCGACATCCGTCAGCTCGGCCGACGCCGCCGGACCCCGATGCGCGCCTGTAACGCCCGCGAAGGGCTGACCCGCGACCACGACACACTGCCCAAGAAGCTGTTCACCAAACCCCTCAGCGGCGGCCGCTCCGAGGGCATCGTCCTCGACCCGGCCGAACGGGACGTGGCCATCACTCAATACTTCGAACTGGCCGGCTGGGACGTGGAGACGGGCGTGCCGCGGCGAGGGACGTTGGAGGGGGTGGGGTTGGGCTGGGTGGCGGAGGAACTGAAACTTTGAGCTACGAAGGAGGCTGTCGATATTCGCATCGACTTGACGGCCTATCCCCCATTGGCGTACAATCTGAGACTCAATGTAATGGTCATCGTAGAAACAACACTTTTTACTCGGCAGGTTCAAACCTTGCTTACTGACGAAGCCTATGGAGACTTGCAAACCGAGCTCGTTAAGAGACCGGACGCGGGGGTTCTTATCCCCGGCAGCGGAGGTATACGAAAGTTGAGGTGGGGTTATTAAGGGCAAGGGAAACGAGGTGGTTTGCGTATTATCTACTACTGGGCTGTAGCGCAGGAGCAAGTGCTGATGCTGCTTATTTATCCGAAGAACGTTCAGGACAATCTTTCGCCTTCCCAACTAAGGGCGCTACGGCAAATAGTGGAGGTTGAATATCTATGAAAGACGAATACATGAGCGACGAGATGTTTGCTGAATTGCTGGAGAGTGTGCGCGAGGGCGGCGCGATCCTTCGTGGCGAGCGTGAAGCATCACGCCGATTTGAGATTGAGTCGCCTAACGTGCGTCTGATCCGTGAGCGGTTCGATCTGTCGCAAAGCGAATTTGCGGGGATGCTAGGGGTCAGTATTAAGACGCTTCAAAACTGGGAACAAGGTCGGCGTGCCCCGCGCGGCGCGGCGCGTGTGCTACTGCAAGTGGCGGCGCGACATCCTGACGTTGTGTGGGAGGTCGTTCGACGTGAAGCACTTATTAACCCACGTCGTTGACTTCACCATCGTCGGCCCTTATCGCCTACATGTCGTCTTTGACGACGGCGCAGAGTAGACGATTGATAATGACGCCGCCGTGCCGTGCCCCTTCTCGCTGCCGGCCCTGGCTCGCACGGCCCGCCCACTGACCTACTGACGACTCCTTATCCCATCCTCCGGCCACAGCCATAAACTGACCGACTCCGGCTCCATCGTCTCCTGGATCACGCGCAGCAGTTCGGCCGTCAGCGCGTCGAGGTCGGTCTCGTCCCGCGCCGTGGCCGCGAAGCGGGCCAATACCTGCTCGGCGTCGTACTTCTTACGGAAGAAGCGCCGGTCGATGATGGCCTGCACCCGGCGGCGCAGCGGCAGGAACAGCGCGGCGATGAGCAAGGTTGAGAGGACGACCGCCGCCGTTGATTCGCCGGTAACCGGTGACAGTAGCCGCTGCAAGACGACCACGCTGCCGAAGTAGACCAGCGCCAGCAGCGCGGTCAGGAGGGCGTAGGACGTGGTCCGGCGGATGATGACGTCGATGTCGAACAGGCGGTAGCGCAGGATGCCGACCGCCAGGGCCAGCGGCAGCGCCAGACCGGCCACGGCCGTCAGCGCCCGCAGGCGTTCCTGCCCCACAAAGTCGTAGGTGGCAAAACTGAACAGGGTGATGAGCGCATCGACCCCCAGACCAACGCCAAACCCCAGGGCCATCCAGCGCACCTGCGCCCGCTCGACCGGCTCCTTGACCTTCAGCAGATTGCGAATAATCGCGCCAAAGATGACGACCGGAAACAGAACGAAGAAGATAGCGAACGTCAGGCCTCCCAGCCCCAGTTGCAGGTCATTCTGGGATACGGCAGGATAGCGCGGCGTGGCCAGGAACATGGTCGTGAACGGGACGGCGCAGAGCAGCAGCGGCAGGGCGCGGGGAAAGCGGCGCAGGGGGCGCAAGCGCACCGGAAAGACCAGCACCAGCAGGATGAGCGAGGCTATGTAGACCCACGAATACCCCGTCGTGTAGAACGAGGTCAGGAAGATGGCCCACGACGGCAGGGCGTAGACGTAAGGGTTAGCCAGGATTTCGGTGAACGCCGTCCCGGCCTGGAAGGTAAACGCGATCAGCAGGTAGCGCGCCGCGGGTTGGTCCGGACGCAGGAAGAAGACGGCCGCGGCGATGAGCCACGTGAGCAACGTGGTCAGACTCAGGACGGGGCTGTGGAGCCAGATGGCCGCATAGCTGGCCAGGCCGATCTGGATTAGCGTCACTTCCGCGTCCAGGGTCTGCCCGTTTCGCTCAACGGTATAGGTCACGCTCCGCCCTGCCCCCAGCGGCTCCGGCAGCGGCGGCAACTGGCCGACGACCAACGGTTGGCCGTCAATTGCCGTGACGCGATCGCCGGGCAGCAAGGCTGTCGGGTCGCCGGTCAGGCTAAAGCGCAAGGTGAAAGGGCCGTCGAAGAAGCCGACCTCGGTCGTGCTGGCCCAGCCGTCGGTGGGATAGCTGGTGAAGAGCAGGCTCAGGGTAATGGGCCACAGCAGCAGGAGCGCCACCGCGGCCAGCGTCAGCCGCGCGCCACGATCGAAGCGCTGCTCGTTCTGCGGGCTGTTGTTCGCCGAAGCACTATCCATTTGACACCGTTATCCAGGCGTTACGAAACGCGATCATGCTGGGCATTGGAGCAGACGATCGTCTGCTGATCGTTACGAAAGGACAAGAGCTCGCCTCAATGCCCCTTCGCGCCTTGACGTGAGCTTCCTCCTTAAATCGGCTGGTCGAAGCAGAGGATTGCCGCTACTCTTGCGGTCACTGAACTGGCAGTGCATAGACCGAACCATGAACCGAACCGCCATTCTATTCGACATGGACGGCCTGATGGTCGATACCGAGCCGCTGGCCCGCGCCGCGTGGGAGCGGGTCATCGCCCCCTTTGGCCTGACGATGACCGACGACCTCTACGGCCGCATGCTCGGCCGCCGCACCCATGAGAGCGCCCAACTGGTGCTTGACATGCTGACCCTGCCCCTCTCGCGCGACGAGCTGGTCGAGCGCAAGACGGTGCTCTTTCTGGACAGCCTGGCCCGCGGCGTGCCGGTCATGCCCGGCCTATGGACACTACTCGATGCCCTCGACGCCCGCGGCCTGCTCTGGGCCGTGGCCACGTCGACGCCGCGCGCCGTGGCCGAGATCATCCTGACGAAGCTGGGGGTGGTCGGCCGCTATCGCGCGCTGGCCTGTGGTGACGAGGTGGCCCGCGGCAAGCCCGCGCCCGACATCTTCCTGCTGGCGGCGGCCCGATTGGGCGTCGTCCCGGCGGCTTGCCTGGCGCTAGAGGACTCGGCTGCCGGTTGCGCCGCCGCAGCCGCGGCCGGGATGCGCGTCGTGGCCGTCGGCCCAGCGGCGATAGCCGTACCCACAGCCGCGAACGGCGCTGCTCCGTTTGCCTGCGCCTATCGCCGCTACCCGTCGCTGGCCGAGGTCGCGGCCGAGTTGGACGAACTGTTGCTGGACAAGTAGTCTGCTGGGGTCGTCGCACCTTTGTGCCTATTTTTAGAAAGTGCGACGCCCTTCAGAAAGTGCATCGCACTGTGTTGCGCCCTTGTCACTTCGCGGCGATCATGCTATACTTCCCGCACTACAGTTTGCGGGCGGCGAGCGACGGAAAAGTGGGCACCCCCACTTTTTTTGTTTCTTGACGCCGAAAGCTGCGGCTGACGTATTGCGGACAAAAACTGAATAGGTTGGAACGAGTTCCATGAAGAGCGAATTTATCCTGGCTTTTAATGAAATCTGTGAGGCACGGGGTCTGCCCAAAGAGGACGTCTTCGAAGCGCTGAAGACGGCCCTTGTTTCTGCCTACCGGCGTGACTCGAACCTGAGCAGCAATCAGAGCGTCACCGTCGAGATCGACCCGCGCACCGGCGAGCCGACTATCTTCACCGAGAAAGAGGTCGTCGACGACGTGCTCGACCATCGAACGGAAGTGGCCCTGACCGCCGCCCGCGAGGAAGGCCACACAACGGCCGAGCTGGGCGACGTGGTCATGATCGACAGTACCACCGAGAGCTTCGGTCGCATTGCCGCCCAAACGGCCAAGCAGGTCTTGCTCCAGCGCGTCCGCGAGGCCGAGCGCGAGCACCTGTTCGAGGACTTTAGCGGGCGCGAGGGCGAGCTGGTCAACGGCACGGTGCAGAGCATCAGCGGCCAGCACATCACCATTGGGCTGGGGCGCACCGAAGCCATGTTGCCCAAGAGCCAGCAGGTGCAGGGCGAACGCTACCGCGCCCACGACAAGATTCGCGTCTACGTCCTGGAAGTGCGCCGCACCAGCCGCGGCCCGCAGATCGTCGTCAGCCGCAACCATCGCAACCTGCTGCGTCGCCTGCTGGAGCTCGAAGTGCCGGAGATCTACAACGGCCAGGTGGAGATCAAGAGTATCGCCCGCGAGGCGGGCCAGCGCTCCAAGGTCGCCGTCCAGGCGTTGCAGCACGGCGTCGACCCCGTCGGCGCTTGCGTCGGCATGCGCGGCGTCCGCATCCAGAGCATCGTCCGCGAGCTAAACGACGAGAAGATCGATGTCATCGAATGGGACGCCGACCAGCGCGTCTTTATCGCCAAGGCCCTCAGCCCGGCGCGCGTCTCCCACGTCTTTCTGGAGGAGCACCCGGAAGAGGGCAAGACGGCCGTGGTCATCGTGCCCGACGACCAGCTCTCGCTGGCCATCGGCCGCGAAGGCCAGAACGCCCGTCTGGCAGCCAAGCTGACCGGCTGGCGCATCGACATCAAGAACCTGACCGAAGCGGCGTCGGAGTCGCTCAACAGTCTGGACAACCCGGTTGTTGACCCGCGCATCGCCAAGGACGAACTGCTACTGACCCAGGTGCGCAACATCCTGGACAAGAAGCAGACCGGCCGGCCCATCACTGCCGAGGACTACCAGACGCTCGACCGGATGGTGGCCAGCGTCGAAGGGCGCATCGTGGCCCATCGGGCGCAGGAGTATGAAGTCGTCCGCAAGCAGCGGGCCGAGTTGCGCAAGCGCGTGCCCGAAGCCGCCTGGCAGCAGCCGCTCGACGTGCTCGACCTGCCCGGCCGCATCCACAATTTGCTGCTGGACACGAACGTCAACACCGTCGGCGACCTCATCTACATCCTGGAGATGGGCGACGACTACTTCCTGAAGCTGCGGGGCCTGGGCGAAAAGGCGCTGGAGACGGTTAAGGATACGCTGTCGGCCTATCAGTCGGCGCAGATCGATGCCGTGGCCGCCGCCGAAGCCGGCGAGATTGACCAAGAGGCCGAGGCCGAAGCGATCGAGACAATCGCGCCGTCCGATGAGCAGGCCGAGGTTGAAGAAGAGCTGGGCGTTGAGGAACTGCCGGTCATCGAGCGCATCGTGCAGACGGAAGACATGGTTACCGCCGTGCCCGACATTATTCTGCCCGAAGAAGAGGGCGAGGTGTCCTTCGACGACGAGACGCTCGACCGCATGGAAATCGCCGGCGTTTTGGACCTGGCCGACGTTGAGCCGGAGGTCGAGGACACACTGACGCCAATTGACGACCTGTCGGCGCTGTCTCTTATACACATCTGACGCTGCCGACGAGCGATCTAGTGTAGATCTCGGTGGTCGCCGTATCATTAAAAAAAAAAAAAAAACTATAAACGAAAACAAAAAAACACAAAAAAGCTAACAAATCACACAAGTTAGAGGACACAGACAAAAATACACGACCGAAATGCAGATATCGCTAAACACAAAGCGTAAAACAAACAACCAAAAAGACAGCAATAGCTACATACAAGAAAAAAACTACACAACATCTAGAATCCACGA
>CALLZA010000926.1 GCA_937858165.1 uncultured Ardenticatenia bacterium | reverse complement strand
CCCGCCGCCGGATCGGGCGCGGCGCCGTCTCCCTGAGACGTCCCACTGCTCCCAGAAGGGGGCCCCCCAGCGCCGATTATCCCCCCCCCCCCCCCGGCCGGCGCCCCCCCGCGCGGCAACCCCGCCGCCCGCCGCCCCCGCGGACCCGACATTGCCGCCCGACCCGCCGACGCCCGCAGCCACTCCGCCCCTGCCCGGCCCGGCCGAGGAACCGGGCTGGCTGATCGCTTTGTCAGCGATGCAGTCGCTGCTGGGAGTGGTGGTTGGGCTGCTGGCGGTGGGGCTGGCGGCGGTACTGCTCGACCGGCTCAGCGCGCCGGCGCTGCCACAGCGCATCGGCCAGCTACTGTGGGGGCTTGTCGGCGGCCTGCTGCTCTACAATTACTACGCCCTGGAGATGCCGGGCGCGGGGCTGCTGACCGGCCTGGGCAGCGCGGCCGGGCTAGTGCTGGTCATTGCGGGCGGCGCGGGCGGACTGCTGCTGTATCGCACCCTGCACCTCCGCTCGTAATCGAGCGCGTTAGCGCGTTCATCCGACCGCGCCAAAGCGCTTGGCTACCAACAGCGTGTTCAATCCACCCGAAACAGTGCGTCATCTTCCAACGACACCGGGTCCTCGCGGGGCTCGATGTGGCCGAGGACATTGACCGGCTCCAGCTGCCGCCGAATGTCGCGCTCGATCTCTTCCAGCAGTTCGTGTCCCTGCTGCACGCTCCACGAGCCGGGAACCAGCAGGTGGAACGACACAAAGCGCTGCGCCCCCGCCTGTCGCGTGCGCAGGGCGTGATAGCCCACGCCGCGCGGCGCATAGCCGTCCAGCACGCCCGTCAGCCGCGTCACCTCGTCGGCCGGCAGCGAGGCGTCGAGCAGGCCGTTGATTGACAAGCGCACGAGCTTCAGGCCGGTGAGGATGATTTGCAGGGCAACCAGTAGGCCGATGACCGGGTCGAGCCACAGCCAGCCGGTCAGGCCGACCAGGGCCACGGCGACGATAACCCCCAGCGACGTCCAGACGTCGGTCAGCAAGTGGTGGGCGTCAGCCGTCAGCGCCGCCGAGCGATGGCGCTGCCCGGCGCGCAGCAGAACCCGCGCCACGCCGAAGTTAATTGCTGCGGCCACGGCTGACACCGCTACGCCCAGCCCCACCTGTTCCAACGGCTGGGGGGCGAGCAGGCGCTGCACCGCCTGCACGGCAATCACCACGGCCGCCACCAGAATGAGCGTCCCTTCCGCGCCCGACGACAGGTACTCGGCCTTGCTGTGGCCGAAGGTATGCTCGCGATCCGGCGGTCGGGCGGCGACGGTCAGCGCCACCAGGGTGATGACCGCGGCGACGATGTTGGCCCCAGACTCCAGCGCGTCGGACAGGAAGCCGATAGAGCCGGTCAGCCGGTAAGCGCCGACCTTGAGCAGGATGATGACGACGGCCGTCAGGACGGACAGCCAGGCGTAGCGGGTGAGTCTGGCGCGGGCAGCCATAGGCTGCATTGTCGCAGGGCAAACGCTGGGCGTCTACTCAAACCGCAACATTGGCGTTAGCCGTCGCTAACGGCCTATCTTGGCGCATCTTCGGCTACCTGTTAGACGCCACACAGAGTGTGCCTCCCGAGATGCGCGTTCTCCCGCCACGCCCGTCCGCATCTGAGGATGCGGACTCCGCATTGGCCGCCCGCCATGCGCACCTTAGACCCTTACTGCCCGCTGGTAACGCTGCCGGATGTTGGGCACCAGATACTCGTCGAACGCCCGCTGCAAGTCATAAGCCGGCGACCAGCCCCAGTCGCGCCGGGCGGCTTCGTCGTCCATTTCGGCCGGCCAGCTATCGACGATGCCCTGCCGGCGCACGTCCGGCTCGAAGGTGATCTGCGCCTCCGGGAAGGCGCGCATGACTTGGTCGCGGAAGTCGGCCGCCGACAGGCTGAAACTGGTCACGTTGTAGATCGACCGCGTCAGCTTTTCGGCCGGCGCGGCGGCCAGTTGCAGCAGGGCCGTCACCGCGTCGGGCATGGCCATGAACGGCAGGACACTGTCGGGGCGCACGAAGCAGGCGTAGGGCCGCCCCTGAGCCGCGGCGTGGAGCATCTCCGGGCCGTAGTCGGTCGTGCCGCCGGAGGGCACGGTGTAGGCGCTGATGAGGCCGGGGAAGCGCAGGCTGCGGAAGTCGAGCATGACCGGCCGGCTGGCCGAAAGCTGCTGATAGTGCTTGCTGTAGTAGATGCCCAGTTGTTCGCAGTAGAGCTTGTTGCAGCCGTACATCGTCGAGGGGCTGTTCCACTGCCACTCCTTCAGACGCCGGTCGCGGGCCTTCACGTCGAGGTTGGGCACGCCATAGGCAGCCACAGAGCTGGGGAAGATGAAGCTGACCGGTTGGCCGCGCCGCTGCGACTGCTCGGCGGCCACTTGCAGAAGAGCCAGCGTGCCGTCAACGTTGACCTGGTGGGCCAGTTCCGGCGAGAACTCGCTGCGCGTGGACAGCAGCGCCGCCAGATGGAAGATGATCTCGAAGTCGTACTCCGTCACCAGCCGCGCCAACAGCTTCTGGTCGAGGATGTCGCCGGGCACGTGGCTACATAGCGCCGCCAACTCCGGCGGGATGGGGTGCAGGTCGAGGGTCAGAATGGGCAGCGGCGAACTCTCGGCCAGGTTGCTGATGAGCGCCTGGCCGATCTCGCCCGACGCGCCGGTGATCAGAATCGCTTTCTTGCGCATGGGTTACGCTCCTGGGATGTGAATGGGAAACCACAGATTACACCGATTTCACAGATTCAAGAGGGGTGATCCGCAGAGTGGGCAGATTGAAAGGTTCTTCCAACTCTGCTTAATCTGCCCAATCTGCGGATCATCATCTGTCCTGTGCTATACTCGTGTTGCGGTGTGAATTGTACCGGAAGTGGGCGCGTCTGCTAAAGTCGCCGGTGCAACGCCCCGGAGACGACACCCATGCGCCAACGCGACATCTTCTGGTTTTGGCTGCCCCTGTTCGCCAGTTGGCTGCTGATGACGGCCGAAGGCCCGCTCATCGCCGCGGCCATCAACCGCCTGCCCGATGAGGTCATCATGCTGGCGGCGATGGGCATTGTCAACAGCCTGTCGGTCACCATCGAAAGCCCGATCATCAACCTGCTGGCGACCTCCACCGCCTTGGTGCGCGACCATGCGTCGTATCTCCTGATGCGGCGCTTCACCATCCACCTGTGCCTTATCCTGACCGCCATCGCCATTCTGGTCGGCTATACGCCTTTGTTCGATGCCATCGTGCCCGGCCTGCTCGATGTGCCGGACGAGATCGCCCGCTGGGTGCGACCGGGGATGCAGATCATGATCTTCTGGAGCGCGGCCATCGGCTGGCGGCGCTTCCTGCAAGGCATCCTCATCCGCTTCAATCGCACCCGCAGCATCGCCTGGGGCACGGCCGTCCGCCTGCTGGCCTCCGGCGGTACAGTGGCCGTGCTGGCCGTGTGGGGGCGCTGGCCAGGGGTGATCATCGGTGCGCTGGCCCTCATGGCTGGAGTGCTGGCCGAGGCCGCCTTCGCCACGCTGGCTGTCCGGCCCGTGCTGCGCGGCGAACTGGCCGCTGGCGGGCCGGCGGCCGATGGCCCGCCGCTGACCTATCGCGCCCTGCTCTCCTTCCATCTGCCACTGGCGGCCACGTCGTTGCTGGTGCTGCTCATGCAACCGCTGGTGACGTCCAGTCTGGCGCGGCTCGACCGGCCGACGGAGTCGCTGGCCGCCTGGCCCATTCTGTTCCAGATTCTGCTGATGGCCCGCGCCGCCGCGCTGGCCCTGCCGGAGGTTATCATCGCCCTCCACCGCGACCGCAACACCTTCGGCCCCTTGCGGCGCTTCAGCTTCACCCTGGTCGGCGCGGTGACGGCGGCCACGGCCGTCTTTACCCTGACACCGCTGGCCGAGTTCTACGTCTTCCGCGTGCAGGACATGACGCCGGACGTGGGGGAGTTGGCCCTGTCGAGCCTGTCGCTCTTCCTGCTATTCCCGGCGCTGGCGGTGCTGACGTCGTGGCTGCGCGGTCTGCTCATCCACGGCCGCCACACGCGCGACGTGAACGTGGGTATGGCCATCAATCTGGCGGTGACGGGGGCAACACTGCTATTCGGCCTGCGACAGACGTGGCCGGGGCTGCCGACGGCCGCGCTGGCGCTCAATCTGGCGTCACTGGCCGAGATGGTCTATCTGACCTGGCGCACCCGTGCCGCCCTGCCGGCCGATCTGCCCCTCTTCGGCGCACCCCAAGTTGGACAGATATAAGAAAGAACCTCACGCAAAGATCGCGAAGGACGCCAAGAGCGCTAAAAGAAACCTCTTCTTGGCGTTCTTTGCGCCCTTCGCGATCTTTGCGTGAGGTTCTTACTCTTATCACCCAGGCATGAGCCTCTTAACTCTGTGTAATCTGTGTAATCTATGGTTTCATTCTTCCAGAGGCACCTATGACACTCAGTGTGATTCAACTACCACTCGGCCCGTTGCAGACGAACTGCTATCTCATGGCCTGCACGGTGACACAGCAGGCAGCGGTGATCGATCCGGCGTGGGACGGCCGCGCCATTCTGGCCCAGGCCACGCAGCGCGGTTGGACGATCAGCCACATTCTGCTGACCCACAGCCACTTCGACCACGTCGGCGGGCTGGCCGAGCTGAAGGAACTGACCGATGCGCCCATCTACGCCCACCCCGACGCCGGGCCGATGCTGGCGCGGGCCACGGCCGCCGCGGCGCTGTGGGGCATCCACGTTGACGCACCGCCGCCAGCCGACCACCCGCTGGCCGAAGGGGATGTGCTGGCGATTGGGGAGTTGCGGCCGGTGGTCTTGTTCACGCCCGGCCACGCTCCCGGTCACGTCTGCTTCCATCTACCGCAG
Source organism: uncultured Ardenticatenia bacterium (assembly GCA_937858165.1). GTDB lineage: Bacteria > Chloroflexota > Anaerolineae > Promineifilales > Promineifilaceae > Promineifilum. The sequence continues at coordinate 946 of CALLZA010000926.1, read as the reverse complement.
GACGGCGTCGTGTTCGACGGTGACGTGCTGTTCCAGGGCAGCATCGGCCGGACGGACTTGCCCGGCGGCGACTACGAGTTGCTCATGAGCAGCATCCGCGACAAGCTGCTGCCGCTGCCGGACGAGACGGTCGTCCTGTCCGGCCACGGCCCGGCGACGACGATCGGCGACGAACGGCGAATGAACCCGTTCCTACAAGAATAGCAACCACAGATTACACAGATTTCACAGATTGCCTCTGGTAATCTGTGAAATCTGTGTAATCTGTGGTTGCTTTTACTCTTAGCCTTCCCAGAAGAAGTGCGACGGCGCACCGGCGGTGCCGCGGAAGGTGTAGATGAAGCCACCGTCGGAGCGCCGTCCGGTGACGGCCACGATGCTGACCCGCCACTGCATATGCCGCTGGCCCGCGCCGCTCGGCCGCCACTCGTCAGGCAGGCGCAATGACTGATCGCGGGTGAAGCCGCGGTGAGGCAGGCTGTCACGGTCGTCCACGTCGCGCATCTCGACCATGTACCACTCATCCTCGCCCAGGTCCTTCACCGCCACCCACTGGACGACAATCGGCCCGTCGTCGGCGTCGAACGCCACTCCGTCAGCCGGGTAGAGCAGCGCCGGCCCGCCCGGCGGCGGGGTTAGCGAGGGGGTCGGCGACGGGCCGGCTGTGGGCGGGATGGTGTCGCCGTAGAGGATGCGCGGGATGCATAGGGTATCGCCCGGTTGCAGCAGGGCGATTGACTCCATCGTCTGCCGGTTGACGGCAATAATCACCTCGATGGGCACGCCGCGAATAGCCGACAGGGCGTAGGCCCTGTCTCTTATACACATCTGACGCTGCCGACGAGCGATCTAGTGTAGATCTCGGTGGTCGCCGGATCATTAAAAAAAAAAAACGCATCAAAGAAACGAGGACGAGGGGAGTAGACAGTAAAAAGTAGACAGACGA
>CALLZA010000925.1 GCA_937858165.1 uncultured Ardenticatenia bacterium | reverse complement strand
TTGTTACTTGCTGAGTGTGCTGCTTGTATGTGCGGTGTTTGGTGTTTTGTTTGTCAAGCAGAAGACGGCATACGAGATCTAGTACGGTCTCGTGGGCTCGGAGATGTGTATAAGAGACAGGCTGTACCTTGTTGATCGCGGCGTAGAACGTGTCGAGGCTGACGTGGCCCAGTTGGGCCGGGAAGGCGGCCTGGAGTTGCGGGTAGTTGTGTTGCCAGAACGGGCGGCTGCGGCCGACGACGTTTTCCCACAGCCGCGACTGGCTCTCGTGGACGCCGGCCGATGTGCCGTTGGCCAGGGGTGTGGCCTCATAGGTCGGGTCGATACCCTGCTCGTACATGGCGTGGCCCGCCTCGTGGATGGTGCTGAACAGGCCGTCGCTCAGGTCGTTGGGGCGGGATGGGGGGGTGGTGCGCATGTCGCCAGGCGGGAACTGGGTCATGAAGGGGTGGCGGGTCTTGTCTGGCCGGCCGCGCTGGAAGTCGTAGCCCGGTTCGGCCACGACGCGCTCACCGAAGGCGCGCTGGTCGTCTTCGGGGAAGGGCTGGTGCAGGCAACTGTCGTCGGCCGGCCCGCGCGCCAATATGTTGCGCAACAGCGGCACCATCTGCGCCCGCAACTCGGCGAACAGAGCGCGTACGCTTTCCGCCTTCATGCCTTCGTCGGCGTAGTCGATCAGTGGATCGGCGATGTGGTCATAGCCGGGGAAGCAGTCGGCCATCTGGCGGCTGAGGTCGAGCGTGCGGGCCAGGTTGTCGCGCACGGCGGCGAAGTCGTTGGCCGGGCGGGCGGCTGCCCACGCCTGATAGCTGTGGGCGCTGTGCTCGTTGAACGCGCCGATCAGCGTCGCCGGCACACGCACGGCTTTTTCGAAGTCGCGCCGGGCGACGCGGATGAGGGCGGCGTCGTCGCTGTCGTAGGGCAGGCTCTCGCCGTAGGGCAGGAGCGCGTCCAGCAGGTGGCCGAGGGCCGCGTCCGACCGCCGCTCGTGGGCCAGCCGGGCCAGCAGCGCCATCTGCCGACCGCGGGCCGGCGCGCCGCCGGGCGGCATGTAGGTGGCCTGGTCCCAGCCCAGAAGCGCCGCTGCGCCATTCAGGTCTTCGATTTCGGCCAGGCGGGTGCGAAGTTCAGTTAGTTTCTTTTCCACGGGTTCTCCTTCTATTTAGGTTCCAGGGGCCAGGGAAGCGCGTCCTCCCCTGGAACCTGGCCCCTAGCCCCTATCTTGCCGCAGGGCCTCGCTCAGCAGAAAGCGCAGCGCCGGGGCCAGCCGGCGGCCCCACGACGATTCACTGTGGCCGGCCCACTTCTCCTCCACGTGCAACAGATCGCGCAGCGGCCGATACCCCTGGCGCACCAGAATGGCCTTCATGCGCCGGACGCTGGCGTAGTAGCGGCGCGAGGCTGTGGCGCGATGGAGGCGTCCGCTGGGCTGTTCGCCCAGTTCGCGCGTGCCGGCGTCGAGGTAGAGCTTGCCCGGTTGATAGGCGGCTGACTCGACATAATCATAGATCGCTTCGTCGGCGAACCACAGCGACGGACTCATCACCCCGGCAAAGCCGAAGACGGTGGGCCGCTGGAAGAAGGCGTAGAGGCTGATTAGCCCGCCCAGCGACGAGCCCATGATGCCGGTGTAGCGGCGGTTGGGCAGGGTGCGAAAGTTGCCGTCGATGAGTGGCTTGACCGTATCGACGATGAAGGCCAGGTAGTCGTCGCCGCGGCCGCCGCCCAGACGGCCGTCATGGAAGGGCGTGTACTCCGCCAGCCGCTGTGGCCCGGCGTTGGGGATGCCGACGATGATCGCCTCCAGCCCCTCGGTGTGGGCCAGCATCTCCATCGTCTCGTCCACGCCCCACTCGCCGGCGTAGCTGGTGGCGTGGTCAAAGAGGTTCTGACCGTCGTGCATGTAGATGACGGGATAGCGCCGCGTCGTGCGATGGTAGGACGGCGGCAGGTAGACGAGCAGGTCGCGCCGGTTGCCCAACTGTGGGCTGGGTAACTGGGGGGCGACGCGAACAATGCCGCTGATGCGGTGGTCAGGGCGGCTGGTGTAGTGGTCGTGGTAGTCTAGCCAGGCGATAGGCTCCAGAGCGGCCGTGGCGACGGGTGTGGTTCTGTCCATACAATTACAAGCCGCCCATCATTTTAAGGACGGTGAATGCCCGATTTTCCCCATTTTAGGAGCAATGTCCAGTGCCCGTCGCTCAATAGACGAGAATCGGCCCGATTGACATAGAGGAAACGTCCTATTATACTACTTTCCACTTCGCCAGTTTCCTACTCAATGGAGCTGCTGCGCCAAATGACCGGCGACGCAGTTTTGCCCAGGGTCACTTCATTCAGTTGTTTCACTAACCACGCCTTCCGCGGTAGCCTGGAGCCCATCCCCCTTACATCGTCTTACTCGATCCGGCAAGCGGGTTTGGTGAGCTAGAGATCGCGGCTTGTGAGTTGAAGCCGCCAAGAGACACCCGGCAGCCTTGGGTGGCGTTACCCCTATGGCTAGTAGTGGACAGCCCCAGCATTCGTTATCCGTGTTATCGTTATCGATAAGGAGTAAAGTGAGGCGATGAGGCTATCTGATTCGTTGTCCAGTTCACCATCCAGAGTTGGCGTCATAGCCTTGGGTGTTCTATTGTTGGCCATTGCCCTGGCCCTTGGCACGTCGCAAGTGGGCGCTCAGGTAACACCGCCTAGCACCCCCACCTATACGGCTACCATCATCGACTGTGTCACCGGCAATAACCAGTTCTACATCAGTTCAGAACAGAAGTATCACTGGTACGTCAACAATACGCTGACGACCGATGACGGCGCGGGCAGCAACACAGGCGTGGGTTGTGACAGTTACCAGAACGACCGCTATGAGCGGCCGATCGGCCAGTCGCTTCTCAGTTACGATGATAATATCGTTCCAGGGCCTGGTAATAACCCTGCTGCCAATATGTCCGGCCTTCTTCCAGATACTCAATTTGCCCCCGGTGCGGATGACGTGCCCGGTAGCAGCGGCACTTTCTATGAGTTCGTAGACATCACCCGTGGCTTCATCGGCTACGACGCCACGTTCATGTACTTTCGGATCGAGCTGTACGGCCCCGACACGGTGAGTGACTCACTGTCGAGGAGTGCGGAATTCGGCAATGGCACCTACTACAGCGTGCGCCTGGCCAACAACGTCAGCGCCAATGCTGCCAACAACGGTATCATGCTACGCAACCATCAGGAGACGGCCAACACCAACAGCGCCTCCTGGACGACTACCAACGCTTTTGTCTTCCGCGATCTAAATGGTGACGTCAGTTGCACCGCCGTGAACCGCACCCGGTCGGACGGTGAGCTAACTGTCCTGCCTTGCAGCATTACCGGCAATAACGGCTATACCGATTCCATCAACAACAGCTACCTGTATATTCGTAAGAACGTTCAGACCTTCACCGGGCCGGGCGGATCGTTCAACCGTCCATACGTCGAATTTGCGTTCAACTACGTCAAGTATAACCAGGAGCGCGGCACGAACTTTCTGCCGACGAACATTACCTACCTGGAATTGGACGCCACCCGCGGCCTGAAAGACAACGGCAACTACCTCTGGAACGACGAGTATGAAGCGTCCCAGGCAGGTTCGCCTTACGTGGTCGGCTCGCAGAACATCTATGAGTTGGATACCTTGACCGGTAGCATCTCAGTAACCCAACCAACGAACACCCCGACCCCTGTCTCTTATACACATCTGACGCTGCCGACGAGCGATCTAGTGTAGATCTCGGTGGTCGCCGTATCATTAAAAAAAAAAAAAAATATAACAAAAAACAAAAACGAAAAAAACAAGAAAAAAAACAAAAACACACATAACAAAATGGTAATCGAGATGGTGACGAGAACTCTGACACACAGTTGAGACGTACACATACCATGTAATATCGCAAGACGCGATAAGGTGTGAGTAACACACACAGTGCAACAACGAGGAG
>CALLZA010000924.1 GCA_937858165.1 uncultured Ardenticatenia bacterium | reverse complement strand
TTTGATGTTCGTGCTGCTCTCTTCGTCTTTTTTTTATTGTTCTCTCTCTCTTCTTTTTTTTTTTTATTTTTTTGTTTTTTAAAGATACGGCGACCACCGAGATCTACACTAGATCGCTCGTCGGCAGCGTCAGATGTGTATAAGAGACAGTCTTCGCGCAGTTCGGCCGCGCGCGCCTCGCTGACGATGCTCTCGTTCTCCGTCAGGTCGATCTCGCCCCGCTGCCAGCGGTCAAACTGGTTGTTGGGATCGTAGACGCCGGCGGGGATTGTGCGCAGGTCTACCGTTGTCGGTTCGACCATGAACATCTCCGGCAGAGGGGGTGCATTGGGGTCTACCTGGGCACGGCCGCCAGGCGCGGCTTGCAGCACTGCGTCCTGTCGCGCCGCGCTCTCCGCGGCCGGCGCGACTTGCCGCCCCACCAGCCACACGCCGGCGATGAGCAGCACCACTACCAGACTGACTCTTAAGAACGTTGTCGCACGCTTCGAGAACATCGGGCAATTGCCTCCCTAGAACGACATGCGGCTATCCCACAATTGGGACGGCGCCAAGGGAGTAGAGTCTGCCCGAAATGCGGTATAAATGCAACTACTTTGGCAAGCAATTTTACCTTTTGCTCGGTGTCATTTTGGTGACAGGTGGGCGGATCATCCACCCACCCCACCATCAACTCATTATTAGCGCCGCGGCACGGTGCCATTGGCAACCGGCACGCCATCGACGCACAGTACATACTCAGTCGTGCCGGCAGTGTGATAGGTGTAGCTCTGACCGTCGGCCTCCAGCGTAACGCGGCTGCCCTCGACCAGAACCTCAGCGTAGGCCATGCCCTCCTGCGGGCAGCCCAGCCCACCGTTGGGCCACGTGACCGGCTCGACCGAGACGACAGTGATCGACGCGGCAGGGATATCGAACTGCTCGCTCAGGTTCATCGTGACGGCCTCTAGGAGCAGCCCCTGGCTGATGGGCGAGTCACCGCCCGGCCGTCCCGGCGCGGGCATGACCTGCGGCGTCGGGTTGCCGGCCACGGGCGTCAACTGGCTCAGGTCAACCTCGACCGGCGAGACCAGCGTGCTGCCCGGGTAGGCCTCTTCGGGTAGCAGCGAGGCTTCATCCAGGCCGGGATAGCCGCTCGCGGCGCTTTCGCTTGGGGCTACCGGATAGCCGGTCTCATCGCCCAGCACATCATCACTGTCATCGCCCGGCGCGGGATTCAGCGCCGATCCACCGGGGGTAGGCGTCTCTTCCGGCTCGCTCTCAACCGTCGGCTCGCCCGTCACGGCCGGGGCGCAGGCGGCCAGCAAAGCCACCAGGAGTAGTCCAATCATCGCTATCAACTTACGCATCCTTTTTCCTCCGCGCGGCCGGCAACAATCGCAGCGGCCGCTATCCATTGGACGTCGATACGACGCCCCTGGTTCCCCATGTAGGGCGGATGAACTCGCCATACCACAGCCCGCTATCCTTGATCACTCGCCGTTGGGTCTCGAAATCGACGTAGACCAGCCCAAAGCGCTTATCATAGCCATACGTCCACTCGAAGTTGTCCAGCAGCGACCAGACGAAGTAGCCGCGCACAGCCGCGCCGCCCTTGACAGCCGCGGCGACGATGTTCAGGTGTTGCTCCAGATAGTCGCGGCGGGCGTCGTCGTGGACGCGGCCGTCGGCCGTCAGCGTGTCGGGATAGGCCGCGCCGTTCTCAGTCACGTAGACGGGCGGGTTGCCATACTCCGTCTTCAGCCGCCACAGCAACTCGAACAACCCCGCCGGGTACACCTCCCAGCCCATGCCGCTGTAGCGTGGGCCGCCTTCCGGCCCGTCCGGCGGCGGAGGTGCGTGGCCCGTCAGGACGGGCAGCCCTTCCGGCCACAGGCCCAGAAACGGCACGTACCAGGCGCGGCGCACGCGGGAACGGGTGTAGTAGTTGACCCCCACGAAGTCGAGCGGCGCGCCAATCGTCACCATGTCGCCCGGCGCGATGCGCGGCCGAAAGAGGCGCAACCGCGACCACAGCGGCTCCGGATAGCGCCCACGAAACAGCGGATCGAGAAACAGCCGGTTCACCGCCTGGTCGGCCAGCCGGGCGGCGGCGCGGTCGCCCTCGCTGTCCGTCACCGGGTAGATGGGGGACAGGTTCAGGCTCAGGCCAACCTGGGCCGCGGCGCTGTGGGCCAGCAGCCGCTCGACGGCCAGGCCATGGCCGAGCAGTTGGTGGTGGACAACACGCAGGAAGGCCCACGGGTTGTGCCGTCCGGGCGCGTGCAGCCCGCGCAGATGGCCCAGCGTCGCGTAGACCCACGGCTCGTTGAGGGTGATCCAGTGGCCCACCCGGTCGCCCAACCGCCGGGCGACGACCTCGGCATAGTCGGCGAACAGCGCGGCACTGTCGCGGCCGGCGAAGCCGCCCATCTCATCCTGCAACGCCTGCGGCATGTCCCAATGGAACAGGGTGACGAACGGGGCGATGTTGGCGTCGAGCAGCGCATCCACCAGCCGGTCGTAGTAGTCCAGCCCCGCCGGGTTGACCGCCCCCCGCCCGCTGGGCAACACGCGCGACCAACTGACCGAGAAGCGATACGCCCCCAGCCCCAACCGGCGCATGATTTCCACGTCGGTCTGGAAGTCGTTGTAAGTGTCGCAGGCCACGTCGCCGGTGTGGGCGCGATGGACGCGGCCCGTCCGGCGCGCAAACCGATCCCAGACCGACGGCCCCTTGCCGTCGGCGTCGTGGCCGCCCTCGATCTGATAGGCCGACGTGGCCGCGCCGAAGAGGAAGTCGGACGGAAAGGGGAGCGCGGTCATGGGGACGACGAGTCGCTCAACGACAGCGCGTTGCCGAACGACTGCAACAACTCCTTCATCTTGGCCCGCGAAATGGGGAAGCGGGCGGCGCGCTGTGTCGATCCTTCGCGGCAGACGTCCCAGATGAGATCGACGGCGTCGAACGCGGCTTCGGGCCGGCCCAGGCGGCGAGCGTTGGCTGCCCGCTCGTGGTAGAGGCGGCCGCCGTCGGCCAGCCAGTCGCCCAGCGCCTCTAGAAACGCCAGCGGCTCCAATACCAACTCCCCCGCCCCCTCGCGCGTCACCAGTTCGGCGTTGCCCGTCTCCTGACCGGGGATGACCTGGACCAGCAGCAGCGGCAGGCCACAGGCCAGCGACTCGGTGACGATCAAACCGCCGGCCTTGCTGACGACGCAATCGGCGGCGTGGAGCATATCGGACATGTTGTCGACGAAGTTGTAGAGGCTGACGGGGATGTGCCAATCGGCCGCCTGCAACTTGCCGTACAACTCATCGTTGCCTCCGGCCACGGCCGCCAGATGCAGGTCGAAGCCGGCGTGGTTCAGCACGTGGGCGAACTCGTCCAGCCGCTCCACACGCTTGCTGCCGGCGACCAGCACGGTGAACTTATCCTCCGGCCAGCCCAGCGCGGCGCGCGCCTCCGCCTTGCTCGGCCTGTCAGCCAGCGCCGGGTTGACCGGCAGCCCGGTGACGTGAACGCTCTCGGCGTCCAGGCCGCGCTCCAGGGCCAGGTCGGCGGCGTGCTGCGTCGGCACCAGGCATAGGTCGGCCGAGGTGCTAAACCACATCTTTTGCAGCGACATCAGGTCGGTGACAATCGTGACCATGGGCACGTTGTGGCCACTTAGCCGGCGGTAGGCAGCCACCGGGTACTGATAGGTCGGGAAGGTAATGACGACGACATCCGGGCGGTTCTCCTTCATCAGCCGGGCGATGAGGTCGTACATCATGAGCACGTAAGCCGTCTCGGTGACACTGGTCGTCAGCGCCAGATCGGTCATTTTGTAGCCGAGCTTATAGACTGTCTCTTATACACATCTCCGAGCCCACGAGACCGTACTAGATCTCGTATGCCGTCTTCTGCTTGAAAAAAAAAAAGAACACGCATCAATATCAATACACCGTCTAATAAAAACGACTTACTAGTAACTATCAGGTTACACTCAATA
>CALLZA010000923.1 GCA_937858165.1 uncultured Ardenticatenia bacterium | reverse complement strand
TGTGTACGCTTGTGCATAATATTGAGTGTACAGAGCTTATGTTTATTGTTAGGACTTGGTATAAGTGTTATTAGTGGTGGAGAGCTGTGTTTGTGTTTTTTTTTTTTGTGTTTTGTTTTTGTCAAGCAGAAGACGGCATACGAGATCTAGTACGGTCTCGTGGGCTCGGAGATGTGTATAAGAGACAGGTGGGGCAGATCCTCGAACTCTTTGAACGCGCCGCCGCCCTTGTAGTCCACCAGGACGAAATTGAGCATCGAAGGATCATAGGTGGCGGCCAGCGCAGCGATGAGCGAGATGAGCAACTCCGACTTACCTGAGCCGGTGCTGCCGGCGATCATGCCGTGTACCCCGTCGGCCTTGGCGGAGAGGACGAGCGCGCGCGGCTTGTTGCCGGACATGTAGCCGACCTTGACGCGCAACGGCTGGGCACGCTCCGGTTGGGTGCTGCGCTCCCAATACCTCTGGGCGCTGTCGCGCAGCGAGCGCAGACTGCTCTCGCGCAGCATCTCCAGAAAGGGCACCACCTTGGCGATGTGGGTGCTCTCCGTCTTGCGCACGTCCCAGCGGCGAATGGTGTCGGTGTAGGCCAGCAACGCCTCCAGCGACAGCACGGCGTCAGCCGCACCCACGTAGCGCGGGCTGTTCAGCCCGGTTTCGGCATAGCGGAAGACGCGCCGCTGCGGCTCGTCGGCGGCCATCTCGACCACGCCGACGCAACTGCCGGGCACGGCACGCCGGTCGCGGGTCAGGAAGATGACCGCCGCGCCCAGGGCCGGGCCGTTCTGCTGCAAGATGGCCAGCGAGGCGTCGGTCTCTACGTCCGCCAGCGGCGAGCCGGACGGCAACTCCGCCAGCAGGTCAACCACCAGCAGCAGGAAGGGGCGTGTCGGATCGTCCTGCGCGTCGCGGTCGGTGTCGTTCAGCCGTAACTTGCGCTGCACCAGCCGCCGCCGCAGCCCCTCCAGATAGACGGCCAGTCCAGAGGCGTCGTCCGTCGCGTCGGCCGACGACGGCTCCAGCCGGTCGAGGAAGCACAGCGCGTCGCCCACGTCGTCGGGTTGGGCGTGAGGCAGGTCTTCGACCCACTCCCACGGGTCGCTGTCGGCGGCCAGCACCAGGAGGCGGGCGTCGTGGGGGGCGTGGAAGGTGCAGTACTGGGCCAGCAGGGCGTAGGCCCCGGCGTAGACGTCGGCCGGGCGGCCGGTGATGCCCAGGGCGTGGATCGTCTGGGGAGCAGGCAACTCCTCCCCATCGGGCGTCGGCGGCTTGTCGCCGGCTGCCTCCGGCGCGGCGGTCTCGTCGTCGGCCACCGGCAAACGGCGCAGGGGAATGGTGATCGGCGCGTCGCTCAGGAAGCGCGAGTCCTCGGCCAGCCGCAGCGCCTCATCCAGCAGGGTGGTGCTGATGCCCTCGACGCGCGGCGGTTTATACAGCACCGTCGAGGGGCGCGTGCCGATGCCTAGCCGTAGCGTGGCGAAGTCGTCGTCGTCAGGGCGGCGTTCCCAGAGGCGGGTTCCGGCGCGCGTCTCGGCCGCGCGGTCGGCCGGGGGGCGGGCGGTGTCGGCAACGATGTTCAGAGTGGTCGCCGCATCGGGGAAGGTGTAGCGGTAGAACTGCCGCTGGGCATGCTGGGCGGCCACCATGTCGCGGCGCATGACGGTCAGTTGTTCGATGTAGGCCGCACGCTCGGCGGCGCGCTGCCGGCGTTCGCGGCGGAAGCTATAGATGGAGTAGCCTGTGGCCGCCAGGACGGTCAACGACATGGGCAGCACCATGAGCGGCGACGCGCCGCTGCCGCCCATTACGGCTACCATGACGAAGCCAACCACTGTCAGCAGCGGCAGGGCCATCTGGATCAGTTCGCCCACGCCGCTGCGGTCAATGGCCGGCGGCGTGGGGATGTCCACCTCGCGTCGCGGCAGTTCGGGCTGGATGCGTGGCGGCCGCTCGATGTAGGTGCGTTCGATCGCCATAGACTCCTCGCTAGGGGCCGGTGGGCTTACCGCCGCCGGATACGGCGTCACCAGTTGGGTGAGTGGCCAGCTGCAGCTCAATGGTCGAGCCGATGCAAATGCGATCGCCATCGTCCATCGGCCAGCGCATGCCCGGCGTCAGCGGCTCAGTCGCGTCGTTGAGGTAGGTACCGTTCTTGCTGTTCTTGTCAATGATGACCAACTGATCGCCGATCTGCTGGATGGAGGCGTGGTGGCGCGAGGTGCGGCCGTCGCCGATGGTCAGTTCGCACCCCTCGCGGCCGATGCGAAAAGGGAAGCGGTTCACGACGACGATCTCCCCTTCACGGGCGGTGTCAGGGGCGCGGACGACGCGCAAGGTGGCCGCCAGGGGTGGGTGTGACGACAGTGGCGGCAACGCTGGGCGCGGCGCGGCGCTGGACGGCGTTCCGGCGGCCGGGCCAACAACCGCAGAGCCTACAGCGGCGACGTCGCCTGCCGGCGGCGCGTCGGGCGTCCGTGTAAGGGCGCGCACCGGCCGCCAGGTAGCCGCCGGGTTGAGCCGATTCAAGCGCCGTAACGCCAGCAGGTAGAACAGGGCAAGGCCGAGGACGACCAGAACAACGCCGGCAATGACCGGATTGGCCCGCAGCGCGCCCGCCAGGCGTTCTGTCCAGCCCACGCCCGGCCGCAGCGGCAGCCGGGCCTCTACCGTCGCCTGGCTCTGGCGACCGTCGGGCCACGTCAGCCAGACGGTGATGTCGGCGTCCACGCTCGGACGGTCGGCCGTCGCCTCCTCGGTTGGGTAGTAGGGAATGATCAATGGCTCAGCAGCGTCGGTCAGCGGTTGCTCACTGCCGACGGGCGTCGAATAGACCGTCGTACCGTCAATGACCACGGCGACGCGGTAGCTCGTCCGCCCCTCGGGCGGCACGACGACGCCGACCAGATCCACCTCCAGTTGGCCTGTCTCCGGCCGCTGTAGGGGCAGGCTGAGGTCAAATTCGGGCACGGGGGTCACTTCGCCGTGGGTATACGTTCGTTCGCTTAACGGCGCGCCCACCTCGGTCTCGGCCGGCAGCGGCACGTCCTCGCTGTAGACGCGGATGGCGTAGGCGCGCCCGCTGACCAGCCCCTCGGCCGGCAAAATCTCGTCGCGTCGCTCCTGGCCCGCCTCCCAGACGACGGCTTTCTCTGTGCCCGGGACGATGGTGCCCCCCTCGACGTCGTAGATGTGAAGCCGCACCCGCTCGCCGCCGCTCATGTTCGCGCCGCGCAGCACGACAGCCAGGTCCTGGGTTTGAGACAGGTAGCTGGTGCTATCCTCCAGAAAGAGTTGTTTGAAGCTCGGCCGGAAGATGCCTGGCGGCGGCGGCGTGAATTCGGTCGAGGTGGAGCGCAGCGGCGTCGTCTCGTTCCCCTGGCCACGCACCCGCAACTCCAGGTTGACCGAGACGGCCTCATCGGTCTCGGTAAAGACCACAGCCTCGGCCTGCTGTTGGGTGTTCAGCCCGGCGGCGATGGTGTTGAGATGCTCGCTGAGCTGCTCGGGCCGCTCGGCGTTGGTGAAACGGTAGGACGTGCCGCCGGTGGCGGCCGCCAGCCGCTCCAGCCGCGCGTTGTTGTCCGGAGCGGTGTTGCCGAAGAGGATGGTATAGAAGCTGATCTGCTTGTCGGTGGCCAGTTCGAGCAGGCCGTCGAGATCGCGGTCGGTGCGATAGGTGCAGCGGCCGTTGTTGACGCCGTCGCTCAACAGAACCACAGCCCGCATAACCTGCGGCGATTCTTCCAGGACGGCGGCGAGGGACGCGGCGTTGATGGCGTCGTAGGCGGCGTCGAAGGGGCACGAGAGCCGCTCGTCGGTCGTCACCAGATGTTGCGACGCCACCTGTAGGGCCGTCGCGTCGGCCGTAAAGTCGAGCACGGTCGTGCTCTCCTGCTCGAAGCCGGTGAGGGCCAGCAGCACGTTGGCCGGCTTGCGCTCGAACAGGCTCAGGAAGGCGGTCAGGATGGCCGGCATGTGGCCGCTCATGCTGTCGGTGGTGTCCGTCAGCAGGGTGATATAGCTATCGCCGGTGTAGGGGGCCAGCGTGGCCGGGAAGGGGCGGCCGTCCACCAACACCGCTGCGCCGTCCTCGACCAGCGGCGGGCGCGGCAACGCCCGGCCGCTCTCGTCGGCCGCGACGAAGTAGACCGTCAGGGGCAGGCCGCCGGCCGGATCGGCGGTGTCGGCGGCGACGATGGCGGTGATGCGCGCGTGGTGGGGGGGCGCGTCCTGGCTCACAGTCTGGGCAGCCCGGGAAGCGGCGGGCAGCAGCAGGAGCCACAGCCACCAGAGGCGCAGGAGTCGGACGTTGAGCCTTGTCATGCTTGCTTCCCTCTCATGGCACGGGCGTATGCGTCGCCGGCGGCAGCGATGGGTTTTCGTCCGCGTCGGGCGGCGGTGGAGCGTCGGTGGGCACGGCCGTGGGCGTGGGCGTGATCGTCGGCGGCCGGGTAGGCGTGGGCGTCGGTTCGGTGATCGCGATCCACTCCCGCTGCGTAGCGTTATTGAGCGGCAACAGGGGCTGGTTGATGGGTCGGAAGGCGCTGGCCTCGCCTGCCGGGGCGATGGCCGGCTCCCAGCGCACCGCGCCGGAGCGGTAGAGGTCGCGCCAGGTCACCAACTCGCCGAACGTGGCGATGTCGCCCAGGGTGGCCACCAACTCCGCGCTCTCGCCCGGGGGCAGCGCCGCCAGCACCACCCTGTCGCGCTCGAACACCACCGCCAGCGGCCCGTCGCCGGTATCCGGGGTGCGATAGATGGCCCCCACGACCAGCGGACAGAGGCCCGTGTTGGTGAGCAGCCAGCGCACGGCGATGGGAATGGGTCGGGGCAGGCGATTGCCGACGGTGAAGCGAATCGTCTCCGGGGTCAGCGTCACCCGGCGCACTTCGTAGCTGTAGTTGCCGGCCAGCGAACAGTGCGTGGCCCGCTCTGTGGCCGCGACGGCGACAACGGCGTCGGCTGTGGCCGTGGCCGCCTGTAACCGGCGCGTGGCCGCGACCCGAACCTCGGCCGAGGCTGTGGCCGCGGCCAGAGCGGTGGCCGTCGCCCGGCCGCTGGCGGTTGTGGCGGTTGCCGTGGCCTGCTCGGCCGCGTCGGTTGTGGCCACGGCAGCCACTTCCTGAGTGGCTTGTGCCTGCTGCGCCGCCAGCCGCCCTTCCAGCGTTTGCCGCTGCCCGTCGAAGGCGCGCCACAGCAACAGCGCCGCCAATCCCACCAGCAGGACCAAGGCCAGGAAAGCCACGAGCGGACGACCGCGCGATCGCCGCCCCGGCCACTGGATGAGGGCGACGGAGACGTTGTCGTCGGCGTCGCGCCCCAGAGCGAACGACACCAGACTGCGCGCCGCCCGGTCACCCTGTTGCGTGCCCAGCACGCGCGCGATCTCGTCGGGCAAGACGTAGGCTGGGGCACTCGGCGCCGGCTTCACCAGGCCATCGGAACAGACGAGCACCGCATCGCCCGGTCGCAGCGGCAGCCCGACCATGCCCCGCTCGTGGGCAGCGCGCGGGTCGGTTGTCGGCAGCGCGCCGTTGGGCAACTGCGCGTCGCCGTAGAAGCCGTGGTCAACGTGGGGCTGGGCGCGTTGGCCCAGGTAGTGCATGAGCACGGCGGCGCGCGGGTTGATAGCGGCCGCCGCAGCCGACATCGTGCCCGTCCAGGGGATGACGTTGGCGAAGTTGTGGTCGATGGTCAGTTGGGTCAGCGCCCGGCCGCGACAGAGGTAGACGCGGCTGTCGCCGGTATTAGCCACAAAGAGGCGATCTTCGTGGACGACAGCCGCGGCCAGTGTCGTTGACGCGCCCATTGTCGCCTCGCGCTCGTCCAGCACCGCCTGGTTGGCGGCGACAAACGCTTCATCGAGCAGACGGGGCACATCCGAGGCCGTGGAGCCGTTTTCCAGATAGTGCAGGGCCACATCGACGGCCAACTGCGCCGCCCGTTCGCCGCGATTGGCCCCGCCGACGCCATCGGCCACCAGCGCGACGGTGATGTCCAGCTTGCTGCGCGTCGTCAGACGCCGAACGGCCACGCGATCCTCGTAGATGTCGCGCTGACCGATATCAAAGGCGAGGCCAGTCACCAGCTTGGTCATGATAGAGTCGGGATGCGCGGCGGCGCAATCGTGGCGATTCGCTCTTCCACGTCGACGATGATGTCGTCCACGGTGGGCCGATCGTAGGGGTTGACTTGTAGCATGCGCTCCACCAGGCGGGCCAGGGACGGGTGAACATCGGCCCTGCGGCCGACATTGGGGTGCCACTTTCGGCTCAATACGGCCTCCACCGCGTCACCGTAGGTCGTTGCCGTGATGAGCGGCACGCCGGTCAACAACTCATAGTAGATTGCGCCCAACGCCCAGATGTCGGCCTTATCAGGCGGGAGCATCTCCGGGGCGCGCAGGTCGCGGTTCTGCGGGTCGGCGGCCGCGCGGATGACTTCGGGTGGGGCGTAATGGGGCGTGTGGGTCAGATTGCGGCGGCGGCCGATGGGCGAGGCGCTGCCGAAATCAACCAGCACCGGCTGCGGCAGGCGATCCATGCGCGGATTTTCGCGTAGTAAAATGTTCTCCGGCTTCAAATCACAATGCGTAAAGCCTGCGCGATGGATGAAGTGGACGGCCACAAGCAACTGGTAGAACAACTCCGTTCGCCAGGCAACCGACAGATGGGCCAGCCGCGCGATGTGGCTATCCAGCCCGCCGCCGGTAATGTGCTCCATGGCGAAGTACCACGGCTGACTGGGGGCTTTGTCGGCGCGGGCGTGGTAGACCACACGCTCGCGGCTCAGGCGCAGCGGGTAGATGCGCACGACGCAGGGGTGGCGCAGGAGCTTAAGATTGTCTACCTCGCGCCGCAGGGCGTCCTGATATTCGATCCGCCCGTCCTTGCTACACTTGACGGCGATCTTGTGATAGCGGCGATCCTGGGTGCTGGCCAGATAGATGTCCGACATGCCCCCCTCCGACAGCAACGCCTCGATGCGATAGGGTTCGATGAATTGGCCGGTTGGCAGCGCCATGGGTTACTCCGCCTGGCCTGTGCTGGCTGCCGGTGGCTCCGCCGACGCTTCGTCGGGCGGCCATAGGTCATCCAGGCGGTCGAGGCCGCGCGTCGGGCCGGGAGTCGTCGCCGTGCCGCTGCGCTCGCCGCCCTGCCACTCGCCGTCGATGACGGTGTGGGAGAAGCGATTGAGGGCGCGCCGGCTGATCTCAAAACGCAGTTGCGCCCCGTGCCGGGCTTTGTCGCCCAGCACGATCTCGTCGCCGTTCTGCAACTGGTGGGGCAGGTCGGGGGTCAGCGCTTCGCCGTTGACATAGGTGCCGTTGGAAGAGTTGTTGTCAATGATCAGGAAGAGGCCGTGATCAACCTGGATGGTGCAATGCTGGCCGCTGATCGAACTGAGTTCGCTGACGTCGTAGAGTTGGATATCGGTCAGTTGGGGATCGCGACCGATGGTTGTGATCTCATTGTAGAGGGGCACGTTCTGGCCGATCAGGTTGTCGCGCCCGGTCAGAACGAGCAGATAGGCCAGGGCTTGCTTCTCCTCGCGGGCCGTGCCGATGGTGGCGATGCGCCGCGCCCCCTCGCCGATGCCCTGGCCGCTGTGCGACAGCGTTCCGCGGCGCATCCCCAGATAGGCTGCGGCGGCCACTATCGCCACAGCCAGTACCGCCAGCCACGGCCAGACGCCGGTGAATCGGCTGGGCGGCGCGACAGGCACGACAGCGGGCGTGGGCGTGGCCGTCGGAGGGGCGGACGTTGGTGTAGGCGACGGCGGCGTAGCAATCTGGATCACCAGATGCGCCGTTTGGCCCACCTCATCCTCGATCACCAGGCGCAGGTCGCCAGTGATCATCTCATCAATGGAGAAAGTGAGCACGCCGTCGGCCAAGTCAAATGTCTCGATCGGCTCACCGTTGAGGGTGACGGCCCGAATGGCGCGCGGCGAGAAGTCGTCCGGCCAGGCGATGGGCACGCGAATCTGACGCCGGCCGTCCAGCGCCGGGTCGATGGCCAGATTGGCCTCGTCGGCTGCGGGCGGGGCGACGGCCACGCTGACGGTCTGCTCCACGACCAACTCCGGCTGCCCGGCCAGGGCCACCGACAGCCGCCGCTCGCCCGGCGTGCCGTCGGCGCTGCGGTAGGTCAGTTCGTAGGCGAAATCGGGCCGGCGAATGCGGCCAAAAGCGGCGCGGGCATCATTGACATAATCACGGCCCACATTCAGTTCGACGTATTCGCCGCCGGTCTCGCGGGCCAGGGTGATCATCGGCTCTTGCAGTTCGGCCGGGTTGCCGGCCAATGTGTTGCCGGCGGCCTGCAAGACGAAGACGCGTGCGCCGGCAGCGACGGCCGCCTGGGCTACCTGGTCAGCCGTCGCCTGCGACGGGTTTTGGCCCTCCTGCTCCGGCGACGCGACCATGTAGGCCGACAGGAAGACAACGACCGGGTCCGGTTGACCAGCCAGGGCAGTCAGCGCGTCCTCAAATAAGGGGGCAGTATGGACACCTTGCACGTCCTGGCGGGGGTCGCCGGCGGGGAACTGCTGCGCCAGGTCTATATCCAGTTCGGCTATACTCTGGTCGTAGTCGAAGGGGGAGTAGAGGCCGCATTCAAGAGGAAGTAGCATCTGCTGGCGGCCGTTCGTGCCGCTGTCGGCGCGACCGACGGCCAGGCAGACCGTATCCGTCTCGCTCAGAACGCCATCCCCCAACGCCTGAAGCACGCCCTTCAGGGTGGGGGGATCCTCGTAGTAACTGCGGTAGCGCAGAATGGACAGAATCCCCTGATCGACAAGAACGAGAACCGCAATGGACGCGCTTATCTCGACCTCTTCTACGTCGGGGGTGGCCACAGGTTGGTCGTTCTCCAACAGTTGGAAGTCGGTCAGACCGCGCACGGGGCGGCCGCTGGCGTCCACCACTCTGACGGTGACGACTGTGTCCGGGAACCCCGACGTGTCCACAGTGACGATCTCCAGGCGGGTGGCCGCGTCGGCCTGGGCCTGGGCCGGGGCCGCGCCACCGGGGCCGGCCGCCAGCCAACAGGCCAGACCGAGCGCCCCCAACAGGCCGAGAAGACGGATGGCACGCGCGCGAAAGGTCATGGTAGTTCCCGCTCCATCGTATTCCGGACACGGCTGGCGCGACGGGCACAGGCGAAAGGCCTGGGTCCGTCGCGCCGACAAATGCGCTGGATCACCCGCCTAGTAGAAGCGGGTCTTGCCTTCGGCGTCGCCCCGCTCATAGGCCTGGGCGGAGAAGGCCAGATCACGGCCGAGTTCCTTGCACTGCTTGGCCAGCCGATCCACAACCGGCTTGACCTGTTCCAGATAGGACTGCAACGCCCAGCCGCCGAACATGCCGACGAAGGCCGTCGCCCGCAGCGTCGTCAGCAGCAGCTGCATCACCTTGCTGACGCCATCTAGAACCCCACCGATGTCGCCAAAAGTAGTGCCCATCTTTTTGACGGCGGGCACGTTCATCATTGTTTCCGTCTTGGCCATACGTTCCTCGCTTGTCGTGTCTACTGGTGGGCCGCCGGCGCGTCCGCCACCCTAAGCTCTGTAGATGTTCTTGAAGTAGCTGCCGACCAGATCATTGATAAACCCGGTGGCCTGATTGTCGGCCCGCTCCATGATGTCGAGCGCCTGACCAATGCCGCCACTCATCGTACGACCAGTGGACATGATGCTCTCGGCCTCGGGCAAGACCAGATTCTTGCAGACCTCCACGAAAGCGTCGGCGCCTTCCCCTTTCCAGACGCCGCCGACCACCTGGCCGATCATGGCGTTGACCGGGGCCTTAACGGCCGTGTCCACGATGTTGACCTGCTGCATGATGCCCGCCTGCACGCCCTTGACGACCTGCTTGGCGATCTTGATCAGCGGATTGAACGAATCGAAGAGTCCCATGGTGTTCTCCTTGCCCGCGACGGCTAGTTGCGCATCGCGTCGCGCGACTTGCGGTCGGCCTGGATGTTCAGTTGGACGTTCTTCAGGATGTCGAGTTGCACCTCGACGTACTTCTGCTGCAGGCGCTGCATGTTGGGGATGAGCGCGCTGCGCATGCCGTCAATGAAGGCTTCGCCCGCCTCGCCCCGCAGGCCGCCACCCTGCAACAGGGACATGATCCGGTTCATCTCGTTGATGCTCGCTTCCAACTGTTTGGCGCCCTTTTTCATGCTGGCGGCCATGGCTCGCGCCTGGGTGTAGTTCAGCTTGATGATGTCGTTGCCTGCCATCGTTGTTCCTCCTTTAGCCCAGCCGGAAGGCGTTGACGGCGTCTTGCTCCGCCTTGTTGGCCGTGTCGCCGACGCGCTTGGTCGTCGCTGCGGCCTCGATAAATGCCTTCTGCAAGCGGGTGGAGGACGGCAGGACGACGTCGTTCATCTCCTTGAAGAACGCGTCGGCCGCATCGCCTTTCCAGCCGCCGTTCTGGAGCGGTTCCAGTTTGGCGCGCACGTCGCGCAGCGTGTTGGCGAACGCCTCCGCCTGCTCCGTGAACTTCTTGTGTACCTGCCCCAGCTTTTCGAAATCCACCTCAATCAAATCGCCCATTGGATCACTCTCCTCAGCAACGTAATGAGCCGCCGCTCTGATGGGCGGCGACCGCCGCGCCTGGCTCGGCTTACCGGACAAACGACCGGCATGGGCCAGGCCGAATAAGCAGTACAGTAGCACCAGGGTGATTCCAGAAGCGGCCAGCGTCACTTCCGATTTTCAGCCTCTTTCTGGAAGCTGTTCTGAAAGAGTGCCAGGGTGCGCGGCGCTGTCGACTATTTGCGCCGTCGCCCAGGCCACAGCTATAATCCTGCCTTCACTGTCGCGATACGATGGTCAGCGTGGCCTCCGCTGTCCAATAACGAGTGCCTCCTGGTAAAACCCGGCTTCCAGAGGCGGAAGCCATGATTGCCTACTTCGATTCCGCTCCAGGAAGCTTGGCCGACAACTTATGGCGTCTTCACCAGACCAGTTTGCCTATTGGCTGACTCAGGCTATCCACCTGATCAAAGCCAAAGAGCGCAAGAAGATCGAAACGATTCAGGACGAGCTGGCCTACGCCCTGGGGCGCGACAAGGGTGGGGCGGCGACGATCGGCTATTGGCGCAAGGGCAACGTTCCGGCCGACACGCGCCTTCTGGAGCACCTGGCCACTCTGTTGGTGCAACGGGGTGGGCTTAACCGGCGAACATGCGAGCAGTTCCTGCGCACCGGTGGGCATGCGCGACCAGAGCTACTGCTGGAATCCCTTTTCCAGTCGGGCAACCCGCCTCCTCTGCCGCGCGCGGCGCGGGCGTTGGCCCCGTTTGTAACCCAGCAGCCGATCACTGAGCCGGCACAGTTCTTCGGCCGCGAACGGGAGTGCAGCCGGATCTTCGCCTGGTGGCGACATTCGCCACTTCACAACGTGGCCATCATTGGACCACGCCACAGCGGGCGCACGTCGTTGCTCCACTACCTTAGGACGATCAACACCACCCCCGCCCGCCATCTACGCCCCGGCCAGCGCCACGACTGGCTACCGGAGGCGGACCGCTACCGCTGGATCTACATCGACTTCTTCGACCCCCGCTGGCACAGACGCGACAATCTGTTGCGCTATGTGCTGGCCGAGTTGGGTTTGCCGGCCCACGAACCTTGTACCCTGGAGAGCTTCATCGAGACGATTAGCAATGGTTTGCCCCAGCCGACCATTATCATGCTTGACGAACTCGGCGCGGCGCTGGAGATGGCGGAGTACGATGGCGACTTCTGGCGCAGCATGCGCGCGCTGGTCACCAGCGTCACTCGCGGCGCCCTGGCCTTCGCCATCGCCGCACTGGACGACCTGCAGACGTTGGCCGCCGGCTTTGGCAAGACGTCGCCCTTCTTCAACCTGTTCACGTCCGTACGCCTCGGGCCGCTGACGAGCGACGAGGCCCGGGCGCTGATCGCTGTGTCGCCCCAGACGTTCGCCCCAGACGACAGCAACTGGATACTAATCCAGAGCCAAGGCTGGCCCATTCTGGTGCAACTGTTATGCCAGGCACGGCTGGCGGCGCTGGAAGAGGAGGTAGGCGGTGAAGGATGGAAGGCGGATGGGCTGGCGCAGATCAATCGCTATCGCTATCTGCTCGATGGTGCGCCGCGGCAGTAGAGCGGTTGCCTGGGCGATTGCTCTGGGGTGGGTGGCCCTGCTGGCCGGGTGCGATACGTCGCTGCCCGAAGTCGCGCTGGTCGCCCGCCGCGCAAGCGCACCGGCCGCCGGCAATGTATCGGAACTGACGGCCTGGTATCCGATCGTTCTCCACAGCCAGTGGCCCGGCGAACTGCTTCTGTCGGCCGTTCAGCGGTCTGATGGCCAACCTCTAAGTCTGACCGCCACGGGTTACGATATCATCGAGACCGATTTCCGTGATCATCTGTTGGCCGCGGCGGCCACCGGCAACGCGCCGGATGTGGTCTATCTGACCGACACCGGGTATCTTCCGATGCTGGTCGCGGCCGGGGTGTTGGAACCGTTGACGGCCTGTCGCGCCGCGCAGCCGGCCCTGGCCCGTATCGCAGCCAACGCCTGGCCGGATGTCACGGGTCGCGGCGAGATATGGGGTGTGCCGGTGGCACAGGAGTTGTCGGTACTCTTCTTCAGCAAGCCCAAGCTGCGTGCCCTGGGCTGGTCGGAGGCGGAGATTGACCAACTTCCGACGCGCATCGCCACCGGCGACTTCACTTTGCTCGACCTGCGCGACACGGCCGCCGCGGCCATCGATGCCGGGGTCGTGCAGCCTGGTTTCGGCTTTTCCCAACGGCCATCCGGCAGCACCAAGATCATCGAGCATTACGTGGCTTTTGGCGGGCGAATCCGCGACACCGCCCAAGATCGGCTGGTCATCACCGAAGCTGCCCTGGCGGCTACCTACGCATTTCGCCGGGAGATGGTGGACGCTGGACTGATCAGCCCTTACCTTCTGCAAGGCTCTGCGAATAGCTGGAGTTCGCGGCTGGTCTGGAATGATGCCATGGGCCACGGTCGGGCCTTGTTCTGGCACAGCCAATCCATAGACTGGCAGAAGTGGCTGCTCGTCGCCGACAGCAGCGCCGAGCGGGGGGTAAATCCAGCCCTGTCGCTGTCGGCGGATGATGTCGGCGTGGCCGGGCTGCCCTCGGCCGTGGCCGGGCTGCCAGGGACACTCCGGTCGCGCTTCGCTTACTTCGTCGTTCTGAATGAGGCGGCGACGGGAAGGCGGCTGCAGGGCCAGGCCTGTGCCCTGCTGGCCCAGGCCACGACCCCCCAGCTACACAACGCCATGGCCGGCTCCGGTCTACTGAGCGCGCTGGCCGTCTCGCCATCGCCGGCGCTGCTGGCGGGCTATCCAGCCGGCATCGAGCTGCTACGCGAGCATCAGCAGGTCTGGCCCAGTTACATCGACCACGACGTTCTGGAGTATGAGCGTATTCTGGCGGAGTTCGCTTTGGAAGTGCACCAGGGGCGATTGACCCCGACCGCCGCGGCCACGGCCGCGGCGCGCCGGTTGCGCCTGACGTTGGGCGACGATCTGATCATGGAATAGTAAGATCGTGGACAGTGTGCGCCTGCTCAGTTGGCTCCTGTTTCGTCCATCCGCCTGGCGGGCCAGGGTGCGCGCCATCGACGCCGACTTGTCGCCGCACTTCTGTCTGATGGAGGTCGGCCGCGCCTTCTGGGCCGACCCGGCCTGGCGGCGGCTGACGGCGCAATGGCTGCTTGGCGGGCCGCTGCTGGCCTGGCTGGTCACACTGGGTGTGATGCGGCTGCTGACCCCGATCGGCCGCGGTGCGCCCGTTGCTCTCGCCATTGGTGTGCTGGTCGCCCTCTTCATCGGGGGCGTCGTCAGCTTTGGGGCAGGGGGGTTGGCCGGCGCGGTTGCCGCGGTCATCGCCACAACAATTCTCGCCCCGTCCGACGCTCTCCTCCATGACCTCGTCATTTCGTCGCACACGGGCGTGATGGTCGGAGCCATCGCCGGCGTGACCGGGTTTGCACTGACGGCCGCGGAGGAGCCAGGTCGCGGCTCGGCCCCGGCGCGGCGTCTGGGGGGGCTGGTCATTGGCATCCTGATCAGCTCTATCGGCCTGCTGATCGTGCTGGGTGTGCCGACGGGCGTGGCACTTGCTTGGCAACAGCGGCTCATCGGCGTCGGGACTGTGGCCGTGACGACGGGGCTGATGCCGGCGCTCATCGTCGGCGTTGTCATCGGCCTGCGCACCCAACGCTGGCAGCGGGCGCTGGCCCTGACCGTCGCAACGGCTGTACTCATCGGCAGCCTGGAGTGGCTGGTCCTGCGCGACGTGGCCTACAACGATCCCATTGGCGGCCGGCAACTGCTGACGGCTTTTCTGATCGTCGCCCTGTCGTCCTTCCTGATTCTCTACGCCCTGCCGTTTGCCATCGCTGAACGCATCGCCGGGGCGTGGGCCGGGGCGGTGGCCGGATTACTGGCCAGCCAGGCGCTCCATCCTATCAGCCAGACCGCGTTTACCCCCTATAGCGCCGCGCCCAATCTCGTGGTCGGGCTGGTCGTGGGCGGGCTGTTGCTGACGCTGGGCTGGTGGCGGCCGCTGTTGGCCTATCCACTGCTGGCCGGCTGGCACACGCTACTCTATCGGCGGGAGGTGGCGCGCGCCGGCGCATCAAGTAGTCTGCTGCGCTGGCACGCGGCTTTCTGGGACGAACAACAGCGGTTGCCGCTGGTCGGCTTGGCCGATCACCTCGTCCTGGTCATGGAACGCTACCCGGAGGAGGGGCGGCAGAGCCTCGAGCGGCTGAGCGCCGGCCATCAGCGCGGCGCGGCGCAGGCGGCGCAGATCGAAATTGACGCCCGCTACCTGGAACGCGCCCGGACGGTCGAAGAGGTAGCTCAGATGGGCGTCTACCTCGGCGCTGGCCAGCTGGCGGGGCCGGCCAGCGCCCTGTTGCGCAGCCTCAGCCGTATCAGCCAGGACGTGGCCGCGGCGCTCCAGCAGCGCAGCGCCTACAACGGCCGGCTGGCGCTGGAGGCCATCGCCGACCGACTGGACGGCATTCAGCGCGAGTTGACGCGCAGCGCCGAGCCTTACGCGCAACGCTTCAGCCCCGTGGTCGCGCGCTGGCGCGAACTGCTGACCGCCCACATCCGCGACCTGACCCTGGCCGTTGAGCACCGCCAGGAGATAGACAACCCCTACGTCATCGGCGTGCCCCTGACGGCGCAGCAAGAGGTGTTCGTCGGCCGGACGGATATCAGCCGGCGTATCGAGAGCCTGCTGCTCGACCGACGACGGCCGCCACTGCTGCTCTATGGCCAGCGGCGCATGGGCAAGACCTCGCTGCTGAATAACCTGGGCCGTCTGCTGCCCTACACGACCCTGCCGCTGTTCGTGGACTTGCAAGGGCACGTCAGCTACGCCAGCGACCTGGCCGGCTTTTTCTACAACGTGGCCCGGGCGATGGTGCGCTCGGCCGATGAGCTGCGTGGCGTTCGGTTGCCCTTCCTGTCGCGGGCGGCGTTTGTCGCCGATCCGCTGACGGCGTTCGACGAGTGGCTCGATGAGGTGGAACGCGTCACCCAGGCGAGTGGCATCGAGATGGTGCTCCTGATGCTGGACGAGTTCGAATCGCTGGACGCGGCGCTGGTTGATGGGCGGCTGAGCGAGGCAGCGGTGCTGGGTAGTTTGCGCCATCTCATCCAGCATCGGCCGCGTTTCAAGGTGCTGCTGGCCGGGTCACATCCGCTCCAAGAGTTCGAGCGCTGGGCCGGTTACTTTATCAACGCCCAGGTTATCCACATTGGTTATCTGCGCGAGGACGAGGCTCACCAGTTGGTCGAATATCCGGTGAAGGGGTTCGCTCTGGCCTATGAGCCGGCAGCGTCGCAGCGGGTGCTGGACCTGACGCAGTGTCACCCGTTCTTGCTACAACTGTTGTGCGGTGAGGTGGTGGCACTGAAGAACGAGCAGACGCCGGACGTGCGGCGACTGGCCTCGGTCGAGGATGTGGAAACAGCCGCCCGCAGCGCGCTGGAAGTTGGCAGCATGTTCTTCGCCGACATCCAGTGGAACCAGGTCAACGCACGCGAAAGGGAGTTGCTACACACATTGGCCGCTACGGGCGAAGGGCGCGCGCTGGCCGCGGGGCTGTTGCCGCATGTCGGGGCGGAGACCGGCGCTGCTCTGGTGCGTCTGGGCCAGCGCGGGATCATCACTGAGGGTGTGGATGGGTATCGCTTTCGGGTAGAGTTGATCAGGCGTTGGTTTGCGCGGGAGGATGGCCGACGCTGATGGGGGGCACCACCAGAAATCGGTTGACGTATTCGAGGACATTGACGGACGTTTCCGGGAGATATCTTGACGAACGGCCGGTGATTGACTTCCCCTAAATGGAGCAGTACACTGGCTTTAGTGGGGGTTGCCATGAGCTGTGAGGGTTGGGGCGATGTCGATCCGTTAGACGGCGACGATGAACCGCGATTGATCTGGATGAAACATAAAGGATTGATCGTGTTATTGTTCGTCTCCTCGGTGGCCTGTCTCGCATTGGCCGCCTGTGGCCCGGAGAGTGCGCCCGCACCCACCGTCGCGCCGTCTCCGTCACCAACGACGCCCCCACCGATCGCCACCCCGCCACCCACCGTTCAACCCGGCTCAAGGATCATCTTCCGCATCGACGCTGATGAGCCTGGGCAAGCGGTCGCGTTTCACACGCTCCACTTCATCGATGCCCAGGCCAACACGCTCGAAACGCTCTCATTCGGCACCCTGGAGGCAAATGTCCTGCAAGCGGGCGGTTGGTCGGACAACCAGGTCGATCCTATCGAGGGCGCGATCCAGTGGGCCGGGTCGGAGGAAGAAGCAGCCCTCTCTGGACTGTATCTTCCCGCCGATGCGGAGGGCATCTTGCTCCGGATGGCAACATCCGATGGCGAAGCCTGGGTCGATTTGACGCTTGATGGAGCCTTGCTCGGCCGCGTGCGGGTTACGGACGAATGGCGCACCGGCTATCTACCCGTTGCCGAGACCCCGCAGTTTGTCCCATCGAATCAGTTCCCCCAGTGGCCGGTCGGTCGCTATTTTCCAACCTTCCCTGAACAAAGGGGGCGCATCTACGCCATCCACGTCCGCACAGAGCTGGAAGACTGGTGGCAGCAGACCTCAGCGGCGGATTGGCGAATCAACCACGCCTATGACACTATGATGGCCTTTACTCTTGTCGGCATGCAGGGTGTAATCAACCGGTCGAATCCCGGTGTCTATCTCGTGTGGGAGCAGCCGGAGATTTATAACGGATCGCCCCGCTACTACCTGGAGCAGATCAATGAAGGCGCCGATGTGGTGGAACTCGACCTCGATGGTCTGAGCGCCATCCATTTTCTGTACCAGCACTACGCGCCGCTTTTCCAGGGCACGGTCGTCTATGATCCGGCCGTCCCCGACACGCTCAACCTGGCAACCATGATCGCCGGGCTTGAGAACAGGCTTATCCTCGCGCCCCAACAACTCGGGCTATCGGGAATTCCGGACATGGAATCGGTCACTGACCTGCGGCCACTCGCCGAACAGGAGGATTGGGACGCCACCGCGGAAGGAGCGGCCCGCCTTTACCAGTGGGTTTACGACCTGTCTCTTATACACATCTGACGCTGCCGACGAGCGATCTAGTGTAGATCTCGGTGGTCGCCGGATCATTAAAAAACAAAACAAAATAAAAAAAAAAAAACATAACTGCTATAACACCAACAATCAATAAACGACGCCTACACACGATCAATACCATATCAGCACTAGAACTGACACAGTACGCAATACTACCAAACGACCCGACAGGAAGCGAAACAG
>CALLZA010000922.1 GCA_937858165.1 uncultured Ardenticatenia bacterium | reverse complement strand
TATCTAACACGTGCTATGCCATCTAGTATCTACTAGAACGGGTCGATTTTTTTTTTTTTCAAGCAGAAGACGGCATACGAGATCTAGTACGGTCTCGTGGGCTCGGAGATGTGTATAAGAGACAGAGCTGGAAGACCGTGTGCGCGAGGTGTCCGTCTTCGCCCGCGTCTCGCCGGAGCACAAGCTGAAGCTCATCGACGTCTTCCAGCGCCAGGGCAACATCGTCAGCATGACCGGTGACGGCGTGAACGACGCTCCAGCCCTGAAGAAGGCCGACATCGGCGTAGCGATGGGCATCACCGGCACGGATGTGGCCAAGGGCGCGGCCGAGATGGTGCTGCTCGACGACAACTTCGCCACCATCGTCGCCGCCGTCGAAGAGGGGCGCATTATCTACGACAACATCCGGCGCTTCATCAAATACCTGCTGACCTGCAACGTCAGCGAAATCGCCGTGATGCTTATCGGCCCACTGTTGGGCATGCCCCTGCCCCTGCTGCCGCTGCAAATCCTGTGGATGAACCTGGTGACTGACGGGCTGCCGGCGCTGGCGCTGGGCATTGAACCGGCCGAGAAAGACGTGATGAACCGCCCGCCCTATTCGGCCACGGAGAGCGTCTTCGGCCGCGGCATGCCCCGCTTCATCATCGTCTTCGGCGTCGTGCTGAGCATCATCGCCCTCGGCGCGGCCTATGGCCTGTGGGCTAGCGGCGACGGCGCCTGGCAGACGGCGCTGTTCACGACGCTCGTCTTCGCCCAGTTGGCGATGGCCCTCTCGGTGCGCTCCGAAGAGCAGTCGCTACTGCGGACGGGGCTGCTGACGAACCGGCCGATGCTGCTGGCCATCGTCGTCACCATCGCCCTGCAACTGGTGCTGATCTATTGGGGGCCGGCGCAGCGCATCTTCCGGACCACCGCCCTGACGCCGCGCGACCTGGCGCTGTGCTTCGGGCTGGGGGCGGCAGTCCTGATCATCGTCGAGGTGTGGAAGGCAGCAGCGCGCTCGCGCCGCCGCTAGTCCCGGTGCGTCGCACCTTCTTAAGGCGAGGCAGCGGCTCAATGGTAGAAGGTGCATCCCACTTCGGAAAGTGGGATGCACGCAAACCTAAGCCACGTTCGGCGCAAAGGCCGACAGGAACGCCGCCGGGATGCGGCACGGCCGCCCCGTCGCCAGATCAACGAACACCCACAGCACATGGGCGCGGGCCAACAGCGCCCCGTCGGCCACGCGGTAAATGCCATAGTGGCGCACGGCCGTGGCCCGCTTTACGTCGGAGATGAACGTCGTCACTTCCAGCTCGTCATCCATCAGCGCCGGCTCGCGGTACTCGATGCGATAGCGCCGGGCAACGATGCCGATCCCCTCGGCCATCAGCCGTGACAGGGGCCAGCCGTGGGCCACGGCCACGGCCACGTTACACTCCTCGACGTAGGCCAGATAGTTGGCGTTGTTGACGTGCTGCGCCGGGTCGATGTCGCGCCACTCGACGCGCCGGCGGGCGCGGAAGATGCCCGGCGGCGGCGGTGGGGTTGTGGGGAATGGGTCGCGCCGCGCGCCGGCGGCCACACCGGGGTGGTGGAAGGCGGCGATCATCTCTAGTGGGATGGTCACCGGGCGCAGCGTGTCGCTGTCGAGCAACACCCACTCCGACGAGGCCGTGGCCACCGGCTCGCCGCTGCCGGCCAGGTGCAGGGCGTAGTCGCGCCGGGAGCGCACACGGCGGAAGTCGGCCACCCACGTCTTGACGATGACCGTGTCGCCGTAGACCAACGGGCGCAGGTAGGTGATGTCCGTCTCGCGCACCAGCCATTGCCGGCCGATGGCCTCATAGCGGGCCACGTCGTACCCGACGGCGGCCGAGGCGTCGAAGGCCGTCTCCTGCATGTACCGCAGGTAGTGGGCGTGGTTGACGTGGCCGTAGGCGTCGCACTCATAGTGGCGCACGCGAAACGACCGTTCCAGGGAGGCAAGGGGTTGGGTCATAGGCAGAACACCTCACGCAAAGGATGCTAAGGGAGCAAAGAGCGCCAAGAAGGAAGTTAACGCCAAGTGCCCCTATCCTCTTCTTTGCGCCCTTTGCGTGAGCTCTTCGGCTCTTTGTCGCTCGACCTCTACCAGCGCGACGTCATAGCGGCCGGCCAGTTCGATCAGGTAGTCGCGGAACTCGGCCCAGTGTTCGGCCTGTCTCTTATACACATCTGACGCTGCCGACGAGCGATCTAGTGTAGACCTCGGTGGTCGCCGTATCATTAAAAAAAAAAAAAAACCGAGACGAGATGAGAGACAAGAGAA
>CALLZA010000921.1 GCA_937858165.1 uncultured Ardenticatenia bacterium | reverse complement strand
TGGTGAAATACGCCCGGGCGTGCGTGTACCTGGACGACTGCCCCATGGTGGTCGTCAGGGACGGCTACCGTCTGGTGACCCACTCGAGGAAGGTCGTCGTGAAAAAGGTTTGGAAAACAGCGGGGGGTCGAATTATTTTTGCAAGGCCGTAAGAAAGGGGCCAGGGGTTAGGGGCCAGTTTCCAGGGAAGATCCTCCTCCCTGGAACCTGGCCCCTGGAACCTGGCCCCTAGTTAGGAGTTAACGAGCTATGTCCATCCGCATCTACAATGTCCTGACCCGCCAGAAAGAGGCGTTCGTCCCCCTGACCGAAGGTAAAGTCAACATCTACGTCTGCGGCCCGACCGTGTATGACAACTCCCATATCGGCCACGCCAAGACCTACGTCAGCTTCGACGTCATCGTCCGCTACTTGCGCTATCGCGGCTACGACGTGCTCTACGTGCAGAACATCACCGACGTCGGCCACATGCTGGACACGGGCGAAGACCGCATCCTGCGCAAGGCCCGCCAGATCTCGGCCAAGCCAATGCAGGTCGTCGAGACCTATACACGCGCCCACTTCGCCGACATGGACGCTCTGGGCGTGCGCCGACCCGACATCAGCCCGCGGGCCAGCGGCCACATTCCCGAGCAGATCGCCATGATCGAACGGCTCATCGAGCAGGGCCACGCCTACGTCAGCGACGGTTCGGTCTACTTCGACGTCGCCTCGTTTCCGGAGTACGGCAAGCTGAGCGGCCGGGTCATCGAGGAGTTAGAAGAGGGCGCGCGCGTCGCCGTGCGCCAGGAGAAGCGCCACCCGGCCGACTTCGCCCTGTGGAAGAAGGCCGAGCCGGAGCACATCCTGCGCTGGCAAAGCCCGTGGGGCGAGGGCTTCCCCGGCTGGCACATCGAGTGCTCAGCCATGGCCGCCAAGTACCTGGGCGAGACGTTCGACATCCACGGCGGTGGCCTGGAGAACATCTTCCCCCACAACGAGTGCGAAGTGGCCCAGAGCGAGGCCGTCCACGACGCACCGTTTGCCCGCTACTGGGCGCTGACCGGCTCGCTGACGCTCGACGGCGTCAAGATGAGCAAGAGTCTGGGCAACACGTTGACTATCAAGAACGCCCTAGAGCGCTGGCGGCCGGAAGCCATCCGCACCTTCATCCTCTCCAGTCACTACGGCAGCCCGATCGACTTCTCCGACGAGGCGGTCGACGCGGCCTATAAGGGGTGGCAGCGCATCTGGGGCGCGGTCAGCCTGACGCGCCAGCAGTTGCGCCGCGCCGCGCCGGGCGAGGCCAGCGCCGAGGCCACGGCCATGCTCGATGCCGCCCGCGCCGCGTTCATCGAACGCCTGGACGACGACTTCAACACGCCCGCCGGCCTGGCCGTGCTGCAAGACCTGACACGGCAGGTGAACACCCTGCTCAACGAAGGCGGCCCGCAGACGCAGGGCACGCTGGCGGCTATCGACGTCCTCTTCCGCGAGTTGGGCGGCGAGGTACTGGGCATTGTGCCGGAGCGCGAAGAGGGCACGGCCGACGCCGGGCGCGAGGACGGTCTGGTGCGCCTGCTCATCGACCTGCGCGCCGAGGCGCGCGCCAAGAAGGATTGGGCCACCGGCGACACCATTCGCGACCGCTTGAAGGAACTGGGCGTCGTCCTGGAGGATCGG
The DNA here is from genome assembly GCA_937858165.1 of uncultured Ardenticatenia bacterium. Taxonomy (GTDB): domain Bacteria; phylum Chloroflexota; class Anaerolineae; order Promineifilales; family Promineifilaceae; genus Promineifilum. The sequence continues at coordinate 840 of CALLZA010000921.1, read as the reverse complement.
GCGGATGGCACGATCTGGAAGCTGGGATAACGACCGCCGACGGCCGACCGCCGACCGCGGCCAGAGCGACTTGGCCGGCGTTTCGTTTCTGGCGGCGGTCGGCGGTCGGAATTAAGCCATGACAGCCAAGAGTGAGGCCCTCGTTCGCCGCCACCCGGTGCTGGAAGCGCTGCGCGCCCGGCGGCGGACGATCCATCGCCTCTACATCGAGGGGGCGCGCGGCGCTGCCGATCCCGAATTGCGGCCCATCCTGGCCGCGGCCAAAGCGGCCAGCGTGGCCGTCACCCCTCTCGACCGCCCCGCCCTCGACCGGCTGGCCCAGCGCCACGCCGCCGACGGCAAGCACCAGGGCGTCCTGCTGGAGGTCGGCCCCTACCCGTATGCCGAAGTCGACGAGATGCTGGGGCTGGCCGAGCGGCGCGGCGAACGGCCGCTCCTGCTGCTGCTCGACCTGCTGCACGGCCCGCAAAACATCGGCGCGCTGCTGCGCACGGCCGAGGCGTGTGGCGTCCACGGCGTCATCCTGCAAGACCGCCGCGCGCCGGAGATCACGCCGTCGGTTGTCCAGTTCGCCGCCGGGGCCACCGAGCATCTGCTCATCGCCAAGGTGACCAACCTGGCCCAGACGATGCGCGAGTTGAAGGTCGCCGGGGTGTGGTTGGCGGGCATGGACATGGATGAAACCTGTCTCTTATACACATCTCCGAGCCCACGAGACCGTACTAGATCTCGTATGCCGTCTTCTGCTTGAAAACAAACACACACCATCGAGACAGAGCAGATCATAGACATCGACACGGAAGTGATAGAAGTATGCAGCAGACAAAACGATGCGAGAAC
>CALLZA010000920.1 GCA_937858165.1 uncultured Ardenticatenia bacterium | reverse complement strand
TGGCTGTTATTCGTCTTGTACTTATCTTTCATATGTGTCAGTGAGTATCGTTCACATCTGTGACTATGTGTTACTGTGATTTTGAATTACTGTCACACTATTTGACATTTGTCTTTTATTTTTTTTTTTTCAAGCAGAAGACGGCATACGAGATCTAGTACGGTCTCGTGGGCTCGGAGATGTGTATAAGAGACAGTGTCAGGACACTCAAAATGGTCCACCATTAAACATAAGAAGGCGGCCAGCGACGCCAAGCGCGGCAAGGAGTTTACGCGCATCGCCAAGGAGATCACCATTGCTGCGCGCGAGGGCGGCGGCGACGTGAACAGCAACACCGCCTTGCGCCTGGCCGTGGCCAATGCCCGCTCGTCCAATATGCCCAAGGACAACATCGACCGGGCCATCAAGCGCGGCACGGGCGAGTTGGAGGGCGGTGAACTGATCGAAGCCGTCTACGAGGCGTATGGCCCGCACGGCGTCGGCATCCTCGTCCACGTCGTCACCGACAACCGCAACCGGGCGATCGCCGACGTGCGCCACGCTGTTACCAAGCACGGCGGCACAATGGCCGAGGCCGGCGCGGTGTCGTGGCAGTTCACGCGCAAGGGCTACATTGGCGTGTCGGAGGCCATCGACCCGGATGAGCTGTTCATGGTCGCTGCTGAGGCGGGCGCCGACGACGTGCAGTTCAACGACGGGCTGGCCGAGATCTACGTCGATGTGGAAGCGTTCCACGCCGTCCGTCTGGCGCTCGAAGAGGCGGGCATTGCCGCTGAAGAGGCGTCGCTCATCTACGAACCCAACAACCCGGTCGCGCTGGGGCAGTCAGAGGCGGTGCAGGTGATGAACCTGGTGGAGAAGATCGAAGACCTCGACGACGTGCAGAACGTCTACTCGTCGCTGGAGATCACCGACGAGGCGCTGGCGGCGATGGAAGCGGCCTAGCCACCGGCCCATGCGCGTCCTCGGCCTCGATCCGGGCACAGCCACAACCGGTTACGGCATTATCGACGCCGTCGACGGCCGCCTGACGATGGTCGCCTACGGTGTCATCGCTACCCCCGCCGGTGACCCCGCGCCGCAGCGCCTCCTGTCCATCTATCGCCAGCTCAACGCCCTGCTGGCCGAACACCGGCCGACGACCGCCGCCGTGGAGCAGCTCTTCTTTGGCCGCAACATCACCACGGCCATCGCTGTCGGTCAGGCGCGGGGTGTGCTGCTGCTTGCTCTGGCCGAGGCGGACGTGACGCTGGGCGAGTACTCGCCGCCTAAGGTCAAAGAAGCGGTCACCGGCTACGGTAAGGCGGAGAAGGCCCAGGTGCAGCTCATGGTGCGCCACATGCTCGACCTGGCCGAGACGCCCCAGCCCGACGACGCCGCCGACGCACTGGCCGTCGCCATCGCCCATGCGCAGTTTGAGGCGTTTCGCCTGGCATTGGAGCAGTAGATAGTTGGCAGTTGTCAGTCAGTCAGTAGGTCAGTAGCCGCCCACGCTCGTCACTCGTCACTCGAAATGATTGCCAGTCTTAGCGGAACCGTGCAGAAGATCGAAGCCGGCAGCCTGGTCGTGGCCGTCGGCGGGGTAGGCGTGCGCGTCTTCGTGCCGCGCACCGTCCTGGAAAACGTCGGCGGGGTCGGTCGTGTCATTGGCCTTCACACCCATTTGCAGGTGCGTGAAGGTGACCTGTCGCTCTTCGGCCTCGAGAGCGAGGACGACCTGGAGTTGTTCGAGGTACTGCTGAGCGTACAGGGGGTTGGGCCGAAGGTGGCGCTGGCTATCCTGGGCGCGCTCAGCCCCGAGCTTCTCAAGAGCGCCATCATGCGCGAGGAGACGGCCGTCTTGCAGCGCGTACCCGGCATCGGCAAGAAGACGGCCGAGCGCATCATGTTCCAACTGCGCGACAAGCTCGATCTGGGTGGGGCGGCGGCGGTGCTGCCGCTGGTCAGCGACGTGGACGCCGACGTGATCGACATTCTGACTGGCCTGGGCTTTAGCATCATCGAGGCCCAGACCGCCCTGCAACACGTCCCCCGCGAGGTGCGAGCGATGGATGAGCGTGTGCAGGGGGCGTTGCAGTATTTGGATCAGACGGGGCAGCGGTAGAGAGGAGTGCTCATCTTCAGATACGCTTGGCCCCACCCGTTCACATCTGAGGATGCGAACTCCGCTACTCCACCTGCAATTCAATCTCCCAGCCCCCTTGAAGGCCGTCGGGACAGGCGGTCAACTGTAATTCCTCGGCCACGATTTGACCGTCTACTTCCAGGGTGTAAATCGCGCCCGGCTGCATCGTGAAGTCGGCCGTGCCGGCGTCGCCTGTCGCAGCGAAGCCGGTGACGGCGGGCGAAAATGCCCCACTGCCGGCCGCGTCTGTTTGGGGGGGCGTGGCGGGCACGCCCGGCAGGGGGGCGCCCGTGTGCCTCTCCCACCTGACACACCCACGGTGTGTTTCCGGGCCGGGGCAAAACGCTTTATCGGGCGCACAGGCCGTGGGGGGGGG
>CALLZA010000919.1 GCA_937858165.1 uncultured Ardenticatenia bacterium | reverse complement strand
TCGGTGTTCTCGTGTGTTTTTGTTTGTTTTGACTCATCTGTGTTATCTATATTCTTTGCTTTTTTTTTTTAAGTGATCAGGCACCCACGAAGTCCTCACCTGAACCCTCGGCGGCGGGCGTAGGTGGGTATAAAGAGACGGGTTCAACCCCGGCAACCCCTGGCCCGCGGCAACCCCGCCGGCCGGGCGCTACGCCATCAACGCCAGCGACCTCCAAGGCACGGGGTTGGTCCTGGGCACGCTGGACGAGATCGACCTGTTCGACTGGTTCCGCCGCCGCGAGCCGCTGGCGACCCTGGGCGGCTCTATCTTCGTCTACGACGTGGCCGCGCGCGAGCCGGGCGAGTGGATGGCCCATTGCGCTGTGCCCGGCCGCCTGCTGGATGACGCTCCGGCCGAAGCGCTGGTCGGCGGCCAGGGGCTGCGCCACGTCACCTTCGACTGCGCGACGAGCTGGGTCTTCCCCGGCGAATCGCCCGGTTGGTACGTTCTGCCACCGGGCAAGTCGTGGCTCGGCGACTGGCTGGGAGCGCATCGCCCGGAAGTGGTCTACCACCACCGGGCCAACGCCTACGGGCCGGCGTATGAGATCGCTTACTGGCCGGGCGGGGGCGGTGGGCTGCTGTTGCCGTGTGGCGGGGCGGGCGAGGGCATCGCGTCGTGCGCGGACTCGGACGGCGTGCAAAGCTATGAGGGCGAGCCTGGCGGCGCGGCCGAACTGCGCGGCTATGGCGCACGCGGGGCGGAGTGGATGACGCTCTGGCAGGTGGAGCAAGCCACGGCCGCGCCGCTGTCGGTGCAGGGTCATCTGATCGCCGCCGACGGAACGCGCTTGGTCGCCGACGGGCTGGGCTACTCGGCCGACCAGTGGCAGCCGGGCGACTGGTTCGCCCAGCGCCACGTCTTCGCCGTGCCGGGCGACACGCTAGAGACGGGCCTCTATGACTACGTCACCCTAGGGCACGCCGGCCCAACGAGCACGCTGACAGCCGACAGGGCTACACATGATTAGCAATCCCCCCTCCCCCCTCACCCGCCTTCGCACCTGCGCCCCAACCCACTCCACGCTACAATCCACCTATCGCCTCCTGATACTGAACACTGAATACTGGATACTAACCCGTCCCATGCGTCGCCCCCTCCTCATCATCCTGACCCTCTACCTGCTGCTGGCCGCCGGCTACGCCGTCGCCTCGCCGCCGTTCGAGACGCCCGATGAGCACCTGCACTACTTCACGGCCGAGTTCATCGCCCGCGAAGGCCGCCTGCCGACGACGCGCGACCCCGGCCTGATGGGTCAGGAAGCCGCCCAGCCGCCGCTCTACTACGCCGTCGCCTCGCTGTTCGTGCGCGCCCTGGACCCCGGTGGCGCGGCCGAAGCGCTGTGGCCCAACCCGCGCGTCGATGTGTCGAGCGTGGCCGGCAACGTCTGGATCAGCCCCCTGGCCCCGCCCAACCCGCGCGGCGAGAGCGGCGCACGTCCGCCCATCAACGCCAATATGTTCGTCCGCGTGCCCCAGGAGGATTGGCCGTGGCGCGGCTACGCCCTGGCGGCGCGGGCCATACGCCTGTTTTCGGCCGTGCTGGGGCTGGGCACGCTGCTGTGCATCTACGCCGCCGGGCGCACCATCTGGCCCGACCGGCCCGACCGGGCGCTGCTGGCCACGGCCCTGGTGGCCTTCCTGCCCCAATTCCTCTTCATCCACGCCGCCGTCAGCAACGACGCGGCGATCACCTTCTTTAGCGCGGCGGCCTTGTGGCAACTGCTGCGAATTACGAATTACGAATTACGAATTACGAATGAAGACAAAGAAGCTCACGCAAAGGACGCCAAGGAAGCAAAGAACGCCAAGCCGGAAGATACTTGGCGTTCTTTGCGTGAGCTTCTTTTCTCGCCACTCGCCACTCGCCACTCGCCACTCGCCCCACTGCTCCTGCTAGGCCTCACCATCGGCCTGGCCATGCTCAGCAAGGCGGCGGGCATCCTGCTGCTGGCGCTGAGCGTCGGCGTCGTGGGGCTGGTTGTGTTGCTGACGGCGCGCGAACGGCGGCTGTGGCGGGCGATCGTGGCCGCGGCCTGGGTGGCCGGGCCGGCGCTGCTGCTGGGCGGCTGGCTGCTATGGCGCAACTGGACGCTCTACGGCGACCCGACGGCGGCCAACCAGTTCGTCGCTCTGGCCGGCGGCTATCGCCCCTACTCGCTGCTCCAGGTGGCCCAGGACATGGACCGCGTCTGGCTCTCCTTCTTCGCCATCTTCGGCTGGATGAGCGTCCAGCCGCCGGCGTGGGTGCATATGCTGTCTCTTATACACATCTCCGAGCCCACGAGACCGTACTAGATCTCGTATGCCGTCTTCTGCTTGAAAAAAAAAACACTACACACCCCTAAGCAGATCCTTGTCACACTACTATATATCGTAAAACTGTTGTAACGTATCACTTGATATCTCGTACACACATGATCTAGCAGCACGTAGAAACCAATGAGTACCGCATGTAATTCTAACACAGACAA
>CALLZA010000918.1 GCA_937858165.1 uncultured Ardenticatenia bacterium | reverse complement strand
TTTTGTCACATTGGTTGTCATCGCTCTACCTGCGTGTTGACCGCGTGTCATGATACTTTTGGTACGTTAGTCATAGGTAAGAGTGCTTGTCATTTTTATGTTTTGTGTTTTTTTTTTCAAGCAGAAGACGGCATACGAGATCTAGTACGGTCTCGTGGGCTCGGAGATGTGTATAAGAGACAGCACCTACGACCTGACGCTCTCCACGCAGAACTGGGGCTACTGGTCACATGAGGAAACCGACGCCACCTTCCTGGCCCAGCTCGCGGCCACCGTGCGCGCCATGCGGACGGCTATGAACGTCGATCCCAGCGGCACGCCCATCATCGACAACACAGGCGGCGGCGGGGTGAACTACACGGCCGGGCACGCCATTGCCATCGTCAACAACGCTATCTCCGTCCTCCCCACCCCACTGGCCGGGAACGCCCTGACGGCCACGGCGACCCAACTGGGAGTCAATCCGACGGCGCTGGCCGGCAACGCCCTGCAAGCGCAGACGAGCAACACCAAGCTGGGCATCAACCCGGCCGCGCTCGCCGGCAGTCACCTGGCGGGCGAGAACAGCAATACCAAACTCGGCGTCAATCTGGTCACGCTCGGCCCGGCGCTGGCCGGCGCGGGCATCGGTTACAGCGGCGGCACACTTAACGTCAACACGGCTACCCCGCTGCAAATCACCAGCGACACGCTCAACCTGAAGCTGGGGAGCAACCCGGCCCTGGTGATTGATGGGACGGGCGGGCTATCACTGAACACGCCGCTCGATGTCGGCGCGATGACGGCCAACAGTCTGGGGGCCAGCCACTCGCACGCCGTGGTCACGGTAACCGACGGCCGCCTGGCCACCAACGCCAACACCGCCCACCGCACGATCCTGGCCGCCAACTATCAAGGCGCGCTGGGCCTGGCCCAACTTTCTACGCCCAGCATTAAATCGGCCGCCGGCGAAGCGATTACCCTCACGCCGGCGACGAAGGCGCTTAACCTGACGGGCAACCTCTTCATGACCGATGGCGCGGCCTGGGTGTCGGCCACGGCCGGCCCCCTCAATCTCCAGGGCTACGACGTCGCCACCGGCCAGGCCGCCGCCATGACAGTTAGCGGCAACAAAGAGGTCATCTTCAACAATTGGCAACTTGGCTGGAAGCTGCGCAGCAGCAACTATCTGGCTCAACTATCGGGCTGGGCGATCAGCCACGGCGAAACGGGCGGCCACGGCGACTTCCGCAGCCTCTTCGCCGACGAGATGCACGTCCGGGCGTTCATTGCCGATCTGGAGCAGGCGCTGGCCGGCGGGCAGGTCATCACCAAGAGTGTCGCCATCCTCAACCTGTCTCTTATACACATCTGACGCTGCCGACGAGCGATCTAGTGTAGATCCCGGTGGTCGCCGCATCATTAAAAAAAAAAACAAGTAGACTGTCGAGAGACCACAGGAACAGACCAAAAAGAGTATCAAACGAAACAACATA
>CALLZA010000917.1 GCA_937858165.1 uncultured Ardenticatenia bacterium | reverse complement strand
TCGCTTGCTCTCGTGTCTTCCTCTTTTTTTTTTTTTTAATGATCTGGCGACCACCGAGATCTACGCTGGATCGCTCGTCGGCAGCGTCAGATGTGTATAAGAGACAGGCGCTGTAGTTCTGCACCGGCGGCTCCGGCTCATAGGTTTGTGTTTCGTCCTGATAGAGAACGGGGGCGGTCTCCGGCTCGGGGTCGAGATCGTCCAGATTGTCGCGGTCGTCTGCCATGATGTCCTCCTTGCCTGACGCGCCCGTGTGGCGCTGTCCCTGAAAGTATTTTATGTCATCTACGCGGGCGTTGGCAAGTGGCGGGGCAGAGCAACCATACATGGAAAGTGTGGCACGCTGATTTAACTGACTTGCGCGGCGCTACGCCGGGGGCGGCGCTTCGGCCCCGGCGACAGCGCCCGGCGACAGCTGATCCGCCTCGGTCACGGTAGCCTCGGCGGCCAGGTTCATGCGTCGAAACAGGGCTAGGGCCGCGTCGAGCGCCGCGACGGCCGCCTCTTCGCGCCCTTCCTGGCGATGTAGACGGCCGAGGTTACGCTGCAAGAAAGCCTCTATATAGGTATCTTCGTTGCGCCGGGCGACGCGCAGTCCGTCCTCAAAGGCCACCGACGCGTACTCGGCCCGCCCCTGACGCTGATGGATTAGGCCCAGAGTGTAGAGGGCGTAGGGGCGCGAGCGCGGGTTTTCCAGTTGCAGCACGCGCTGGGCGTGGCCCATGGCTTCGTCCAATTGGCCCAACTCCAGATACGCCTCGGCCAGATTGGTACAAATGGAAGAGATCCACCGCTCGTGGCCGATCTCCTCGAAGTAGCTCAGGGCGCGGCGGCTTGGCTCAATGACCTGTTCGAACTGGCGGACGTTGAGGTACATGCCGGCCAGATCGGCGCGCAACCCCTCCTGCTTGACGCGATTGCCAACGCGCTGATAGTACTCCAGCGCCGCCGCGCCGTGGCGTTCGGCCGTCGCCACGTCGCCGCCCATGATCGCCGCTGATGCCAGCCACTCGTGGGCCTGGGCGGTCAACTCCGGCGCGTCGAGCGTCGCCGCCTGATCCAGCGCGTCCTGGAACTCTCGCCGCGCCGCCGCGAACTCACCCTCGTTAAAGGCCAGCATCCCTTCCAGCAGCAGCACGCGCAGCCGCGCCCGGCGCGCTTCGGCGCGGGCGGCCGTCATCTCGCCCAGGTCGATGTAGAGCTGGCCGCGGCGCGAATACGCCTCCGCGGCGGCATCGGCGTAGTGGCCCAGCGCGGCGATAGACTGGCCGTAGTGGGTCAGCGCCGTGTCATAGCGGCCGAGGATGAAGTTGGCCTCGGCCGCCTGGCGGTGGGCCTCGGCGGCGTAGGCGTCGTCCAGATCCCACTTCAGCCGGGCCATGCTCGACGCCACCCGCTCGGCGTTACCCTCCAGCAGGTCGAGTTGGTTCTGGATGAGCCGCAGTTGCCGGTTGTGGGGTGCGGACAGCCGGGCGGCCGAGAGGCGGCTGAAAACTGCCTGCGCCGCGCCGCCCTGGCCGCGCCGAATCTCCAGGTCGCGATGGGGAAACCAGACGTCGATGGCAGCCAAAGCGTCGCCGGCCTGCGAGTAGTGGTAGGCGGCGGCGGTGTAGTCGCCGCGCAGGGCACGCAAGCGGGCCGCCTGGGCGTGGGCGGCTTCGCGCTGCTCCGGCGGCAACGCCTCGTAGATCAGCCCGCGGAAGTAGGGCTGCACGCCGACCTCATCGGCCGCGGCCTGCACCACGTGCTGTCTCTTATACACATCTCCGAGCCCACGAGACCGTACTAGATCTCGTATGCCGTCTTCTGCTTGAAAAAAAAAAAACTAACGGCAACGATAGATGAGTGCCTACAGCATATACAACATGAGTAGACACAGAATACTACTCATCTAGACTACACTGTGCACACTCTAGATCTACTACAACATACACATAGCACACAGCCAGATCTAGC
>CALLZA010000916.1 GCA_937858165.1 uncultured Ardenticatenia bacterium | reverse complement strand
TTTCTGTGTGCCCTCTTCCTTCTGTTGTCTTCCCTGTAGCTCTCTGCCCATCGTCTCCTCATGACCGCCTAGCGCTACCGAGTCGTCTTGTGTGTTGTTTTTTTAATGATACGGCGACCACCGAGATCTACCCTAGATCGCTCGTCGGCAGCGTCAGATGTGTATAAGAGACAGGCGCAACGCCCTGCTGCGGCGCATGGCCGAAGGGCAGACACGCAACGCCACCGACGTCCTGCAAATCCTGACCGACAAGTTGATCGAGCCGGGCAGCCGCGTCTTGCAGCGGCGGGCGACCTTTATCACCGAGATGGCCCGCATGGCCCAGGACATCTACTTCCAGGACCTCATCGGCGGCAAGGAGTCATTGCGGCTGGGCTATCTGCCGGGCTGGCCCACCAACAGCCGCAAGACGACCGACGACCTGCTGCGCGACGGCGACTGGTTGCAGGCCAACGCCAACCCGGCGGCCGTCGCCGAACGCTTTGCCGCCGAACTGGCCGCGGCGCGCCCGGCCGACCTGGCCCGCGGCGCGTCCACTGTCGGCCCCCACCGCGACGATTGGGCCATCGTCGTCAATGGCAAGAACCTCGGCCTGTTCGGCTCGCGCGGCCAGGTGCGCACGGCGATTCTGGCCCTCAAGCTGGCCGAGATCGGCTGGATGAAGGCGACGACGGCCGACACGCCCATCCTGCTGTTGGATGAGGTCAGCGCCGAACTGGACCAGAACCGGCGCGCGGCGCTGCTGGCCTACGTGCTGGAGCAAGCCCGCGGCCAGGGCACGGCCCAGGCGCTGCTGACCTCAACCGACCCCAGCCTGTTTACGGGCGAGTTTTTGGGGCAGGCGACGGTGCTGGCGGTGCGTGAAGGGCGGGTGACTAGGGATTAGGGATTAGGGAAGAGCGCTCTTCCCTGGAACCTGGAACCTGTCCCCTACAACGGTCGCTTGGCGGGGATGCCGGGGCGGCGGGGGTAGCGTGCGTCAGTCGTGGCGGCTTTGTCGATGACGACCAGGTAGTGCGTGGCTTCTGTCTCCGGCAACTGGACGGGGATGAGTTGCGACGCGCCGCCGCCCAGGGCGGCGATAGCCGGGGCGGCGATGACCAACTCCTCGGCCGCGCTCCCTCCCTTTTGGGCCAGCACCCGCCCGCCGACGCGACACAGCGGCAGCAGCAGCTCGGCCAGCACGCGCAACTCGGCCACGGCCCGCGCCGTGGCCCAGTCGTACTGCTCGCGGTGGATCGGGTCTTGCCCCAGCACCTCGGCCCGCTTGGCGATGACTGTCACCTCGCGCAGCCCTAACTCGGCGGCCACCAACTCCAGAAAGCGCGCCTTCTTGGCCACGCTGTCGACGAGGGTCAGGCGCAAATCGGGGTAGAGGATTTTCAGCGGCAGGCCGGGGAAGCCCGCGCCGCTGCCGATGTCGATCAGGCTCTGGCCGTCCAGCGGCCCGGTGGCCGCGGCGCAACTCAGGGCGTCGAGGAAGTGGCGCACGCGCAGAGGGCCTGGCTCGCGGATGGCCGTCAGGGCAATGCGCTCGTTCCACTCGAGCAGCAGCGCCTCATAGGCGGCGAACTGCACGACCTGTGACGGCAAGAGCGGTGCGCCCAACGCCGCGGCCTGCGCGGCGAAGTTGTCCCAGCCGGTGCTCATCTAGCGACTGCGCTCCAATTCCTTCAGGGTGGCATCGAGGGTGATGCGGTCCCACTGCTGCCCACCGAAGGCGATGGGCGTGAAGCCGACCCAGTCATGGACGACCCAGGCCCGGGCGCGGATGTAGAGCGGGGCGATGGGGAAGACGCCCGTCTCGCTGAAGAACAGCGATTCGGCCTGGCGATAGAGGGCGGCGCGCTCGGTGGGATCGACGGCCGTGGCGGCGCGCTGCAAGAGGGTGTCCGCCTCAGAGCATTGGCGGTTCTGCCGGTTCTCGCTATCCTGGCATTGCAGCAGGTCGCCCAGCAGGTTGTGGGCGTCGGGGAAGGTGGGTGCCCAGGCCAGCTCCCACATATCGGGCCGGCCGGTGGCGTCGGGGCGCGTGCCGGCCAGCAGCGCGCCAAACTGCACCTGCTCGATATTAATGCCCTCCTTCAGACAGCCCAACTCCTCGACCCACATATCGCGCAGCATCTCCGCCTGGCGCAACGACAGGTCGGCCGAGCTGACGCGCAGGGTGATGGTCGGCAGCAGGCGGCAAGTGCGGAAGGTGCTGGCAGCCATTTGCTCGGCGGCGTAGTCGGGGCTATAGCCGACGCCGACCTCACCGACGGGAATGGTGGCGACGACGCCGGGCACGGTGGCGTGACGCATGACCAGGCCGCTGCCATCGTAAAGCTCGTCGATGATGCGCTGGCGGTCGATGGCCGCACTGAACGCCCGGCGCACTTCCGGTTCGCGGAAGACCTGGCTGTCGAAGTTGAAGCCCAGGTAGAACAGCACCTCGTCGGGGATGACGCGCATCTTCTCCGGCGTGCGCGCGGCCAGCGCGTCGCGCTCGGCCGTTGGCAAGGGGGCAATGTCGAGACCGCGGTCTTGCCACATCTCGTAGGCGTCCTGCTCCTCCTCGAGAAAGACGACGTTGATGGCATCGACGTTGCCCGGCGGCTCCAGCGGCCAGAGCGGGTTACGGTGTAGCACCAGGAGTTGCGAGGTGGTCGTCAGGGGCGCGACCAGGAAGGGGCCACTGGTGACGAGGTTCTCTGGCGTCTGCCAGCCGCCGCCGAAGTCGCCGATGGCGTTGCGCCACTCGTTACCCATCTCGTCCACCAACTCCCGCGGCACGGGCTGGAAGAGAGGCATACTGGTCAGCGTCAAAAAGTAGCCGGCCGGCTGCGTCAGCGTGATCTCCAGCGTGACCGGATCGACGGCGCGAATGGCGATACTGTTGCGGTCGGCCTCTGTCGGCTCAAGTGTGGTGAAGACGCGCTCGCAGCCGTCGATGAGGAAGAGCGTGAAGGCTAGCGGCGTCTCGACCTCGCGGGCGCAGAGCCGCTGGACGGCGAAGACGACGTCGTCGGCGGTGACGGGGCGCACCGCTTCGACCGCGACGGCCTCCTCGCTGCCCGGCAGCGAATTGCCGGTACGCTGCCAGAAGATGTCATCGCGCAGGTTGAACGTCCAGGTGCGGCCGCTGGCATCCGTCTCCCAACTCCTGGCCAACTCCGGCTCAATGACGTTGGTGTCGGGGTTGAAGTTAGTCAGCCCGGCGAACAGGTTCTGGGCCAGGTCGAGTTGCGCGTCGCTTTCGGCGCGGCCGGGGTCAAGATCGGGCAGCGTGCCGCTCAGGCTGACGTCGAGCACGACCGGCTCCTGGGGTACGGTCGGCTGGGCCGGGTCGGGCGTGCTGGTGACGAAGGTGATCTGCTCGACGATGCGCGTGACGATGCCGCCGACGCCACCCGGTTGGGGCGTGGTGTCGGCCGGGCGGCAGGCGGCCAGCGCCAGCAGCGCGGCCAGCAGGCGCGCGCCGGCCCATAACCAGCGTGGTTGTTGTCTGCACGTGCGCTTCATAGACAAGCCATGCTATATCAGACGCCAGGCAACGACAAGTGCCGGGCGCGGCGTTTGCCTGAGGTTGGCCGCAGGTGTAAACTTGCGCCTCTGTCCTATTCGCCTGATGGATGACCGATCTTTATGTACGAACGAGTACTGGTTATCGACGACTCCCAAGATATTCGGGACTTTCTGGTCGAGAACATCCTGCGGCCGAAGGGTTTCGAGGTGCTGACTGCCTCCGACGGCCTGATGGGGCTTGAACTGGCGATTGCCAAAGAGCCGGATTTGATGATCACTGACCAGCAGATGCCCGGGCTGACCGGCTTGCAAGTCCTGCAAAAGCTGCGCGAGCGCAATATCGACATCCCGGCTATCCTGATCACCGGCGAGGGGTCGGAAGACACGGCCGTGCGCGCCTTTCGTCTGGGGATCAAGGATTACATCATCAAGCCCATCGACGCCGACGAACTGAGCGAGTCGGTCGACAAGGCGCTGCGCGAGAACCGCCTGCAGAAGGAGCGCGACCAGTTGGTCGAGCAACTGATGGAGAGCAACGCCCAGTTGCAGCGGCGGGCGCAGGAGCTAAACGTCCTCTACGGCGTCGGCAAGTCGGTCTCGTCGTCGCTCGATCTGGAAGAGGTGTTGCAGCGCGTGGTCGAGGCGGCCGTCTACGTCGTCGGCGCGGAAGAGGGGTCGCTGATGCTGCTGGACGAGGAGCGCGGCGAACTCTACATCCGCGCCTCCAAGAACCTGGACACCAAGGCGCGCTCCATGCGCAAGCGCGTCACCGACAGCCTGGCCGGCAAGGTGCTGCAAACAAAGCGGGCCATCGCCATCGGGGCCGACTCGCAGTGGAAGCGCACCCACACGGCGCTGTTGGTCAATTCCCTCATCTACGTGCCGCTTATCCTCCAGAACAAGCCCATCGGCGTGCTGGGCGTCACCAATCAGGTGAAGAACTCATCATTTGACAGCAACGACACCCGCGCCCTCTCCGCCCTGGGCGGCTACGCCACCATCGCCATCAACAACGCCAACATGTTCCACGGCCTGGCCCGCGAGCGGACGGTGCTGAGCGAGGTGGTGGAGCAGATCGAGGACGCGGTCATCGTCGTGGACGAGGACTTCCGGCTGCTGGTGCTCAACGCCGCGGCGCGCGCTCTGTTCACCATGCCGGCCGACAACGTCATCGGCCGGCCGATCATGGACCTCATCAGCCACGTGGACGTGGTGCGCATGGTGGCTGAGCCGAGCGCGGCCGACAGCAACGGCCGCGTCGAGCAAGACCTGGCCATCGGCGGCGGCCTCTACCGCGCCCGGGTCACGCTCGTCGAAGGCGGCAGCCGCTTCGTCACCCTCGGCCGCGTCTTCTAGAGGAAAGGGAGCTCACGCAAAGGCGCAAAGGGGCCAAGGCGCAAAGAAGAAAAGATTCTTCCTTAGCGCCTTGGCCCCTTTGCGCCTTTGCGTGAGCCCTTCTCCCAGTTACTCTATTCGCGTTCGCCGATTTTGACCGCCAACTCCTGCACCTGCCCGCCGCGCAGGACGCGGGTGACTTCCTTCTGGCCGACGACGTCGCCCGACAGCGCGGCCAACAGGTCTTCGTGAGTCTGGATGGCCTTGCCACTGATAGCCAGCAGCGTGTCGCCCAGGGTCAGGCCGGCGGCGACGCGTCCTTCGACCGACCGGCTCGTGGTGTGGACCCCGTCAGAGCTGACCAAACCGGTGCAGGGCAGCAGGCCCATCAGCGCGGCGGCGACCGAGGCGGCGACCACGGCGATCAGCAGCGAGTTGGCGATGAACCCCGGCCAGGACAACCGGTGGGCGGGGGAAGCCCACCACGCCAAGAAGACGGTCAACGTGGCGAGGAAGACCACGGTGAGCCCCGTGAGCGCTCGTTGGGACTGCCGGGAGAGAGCCCGGACCAGCGCACGTCGTGCACCCGGACGGCGAGCAGGAAGCTCACCGAAGACCGGCCCCGAGGGACGTATGTCGACGACACAACCGCCGGAGAGCCGGTTGAGGTAGTGGCGGAGGCCTTCGGGGTCTCGACGCGAGAGCCGCAGCGTCGTGGCCGGACTCTCCGAGCCTGCTTCAACCAGGACGTCAGACAGCGGCTCTGAGGTCTTCATCAATCTCTGTGCGCCGAGTCCATTCCACCGTCTCGGACAGGCCATCGACGACGCCCACCTCGGGGGACCACCCTAGCTCGGTCCTCGCCCTGGTGATGTCCGGTCTGCGCCGCTTCGGGTCGTCCTCGGGGAGGTCACGCAGCTCGATAGTCGATGAGGAGCCGACCAGCGCGATGACCAGCTCTGCGATCTCCAGGACAGTGAGCTCGTGAGGGTTGCCAAGATTCACCGGGCCGAACACGGCGGAGTCGACCATGCTGACGAAGCCACGCACCAGGTCCGAGACGTAGCAGAGGCTGCGTGTTTGGCTGCCGTCACCATAGACGGTGAGCGGGGCGCCCTCGAGGGCCTGCGAGATGAACTGCGTGACGACGCGTCCATCGTCCGCGCGCATTCTTGGCCCGTACGTGTTGAAGATGCGGATGATCCCGCCGTTCAGCCCTTCTCGGACGTACGCAGCGATCAGGGACTCCGCGTAGCGCTTGGCCTCGTCGTAGACGCTGCGCGGGCCAATGGGGTTGACATTGCCCCAGTAGTCCTCGGTTTGCGGATGCACCAGTGGATCACCGTAGACCTCGCTCGTGGACGCCTGGACGAAGCGGGCGTCGTGTCTCGCCGCGAGGTCCAGTGCGTTCTGCGTCCCGGTCGACCCCGTCTGCAGGGTGAAGATGGGCTGGGCAAGATAGGCCGGCGGTGAGGCGAGGCTCGCCATGTTGACCACCGCGTCGACCTGACCCCGCACGTCAAGCGGCCCGCGGATGTCCCTGTCTCTTATACACATCTCCGCACCCACGAGACCGTACTCGATCTCGTATGCCGTCATCTGCTTGAAAAACAAAAACAAAACAAAAAAAAAAAAAAAAAGTACATCTAGAGACACCATATCACCCAACTATGTACACGACGCGGTCAAACATCACGTACAGCGAAATACACTGTTAATACACACATCAGTTACGACTGACAA
>CALLZA010000915.1 GCA_937858165.1 uncultured Ardenticatenia bacterium | reverse complement strand
CGCCTCGCCTCCCCCCCCGCCAGCCCCCCCCCTTCGGCCCTGGGGGGGGTGGGCTGGTTCTTGGCCGGCCCGTGTGCGGGGGGGCGGGGGTCGGGGGCGCCTCCTGCGCCCTGGCTGGGGGCCGGGCCATTCTTGGGCGGCCCGCCGACGGTCGACCGCCGACCACCGTCCATCCCTTGTGGGCCGCCGTCGGCCGTCGGCCGTCGGCCGTCGTCACCGTTATAGATGTAATGCGAATAGAACTCGTCCAGAATCAGCGAGCAGCGGTAGTTGCGCGCCAACTGTACCCACTGCGCCAGCCGGTCGCCGTCAATGACCTGGCCGGTCGGGTTGGCCGGGTTGCTCAGCAGCATCGCCTTCAGCCCGCGCCCCTGAATCTCGCGCTTGACCATGTCCAGCGGGGCCTGATAGCCCAGGTCGGGATCGAGCAGGATGGGGATGGGGATGAACGCCTTGAAGATGCTCAGCAGCTCCTCGTAGGCGGTGTAGTCGGGCAGGAAGTGGCCCATGTTGATGTTGCCCAGCGCCGCGGCGATGCGCGTCAGGGCGACGCGGCCGCCGCCGGAGATGCTGACGTTCTCCCACGTGTACTGGCTGCGCTTGCCCTGCCGGTAGAGCGTGTTGTAGAGGTCGGCCACTTTGCGCCGCAGGGCCACCTGGCCGGTAATGGGGCCGTACTCGTGCTGGCGCGGGTTCATCGTCACCGTCTCGATGCGCGGCGGCGCGCCCGGCAGCGGCCCCGTCTCCGGCGCGCCCTGGCCCAGATTGGCCCAGTCGGGCGCGTCGTAGCTGAAACCGAGTTCTGTCGCCCGGTGCATCACGTAGATCACGCCCGTGCGCGGTACGTCGCGAAAACCGGGAATAGGGGGTTGCGTCATAGATGTGATTGCCTTATGATCTAATTCGCCGCTCAGGCGGTCGTTTATTTTGGAGCGAAGCGGCGCGAAAGTCAACCGCCCCGTAGAGCGATTCTCCAGAATCGCTCCTGGTGTAAAGCGATTTTCCAGAATCGCTCAGTTCGGAGGCGGGCGATTCTGGAGAATCGCCCTACAGGTAGAGGTAGACGTGAGCAAAACCCGCAGCAGTCAGGGCCAGCGCCCCTCCCGCAGCGAACTGCGCGCCAGCATCGTCTGGCCGGTGGTCATCTCCGTCGGCATCTGGGTGGCCGGCCTGCTGATCTACATCTTCCTGCCCGGCCGCTTCGATGTGCTCGTCTCCGTTCTCATCGCCCTGGGGCTGGTCGTCTATCTGCTCTACTACCAGCGCGCCCAACGGCTGACGCCCGGCGAGCGCCTCGGTTCGCTGCTGTTGGCCACGCCGGCCGTGGCCGGCATCGCCTATGGCGTGGTGCGCGGCGAAGCGCTCTTCGCCATCACCGGCGTCAGCGCCAGCCTGCTGCTGCTCAGCGCCCAGCGCTTTCTGACCACGCCGATGTCCTACCGGCTGGCCCGGCGGGCGTTCATGCGCGGCCATCTGGAGACGGCGCTCGACCTGGTGGACAAGGCCATCGGCGCGCGGCCGTCGTTCTGGGAGTCGTACCAGTTGCGCGCCCTCATCAACCTGTCGGGCATGCAGTTTGCCGCCGCCGAACGCGACGCCCGCAAGGCGCTGCAGTTGCGCCCCGATGCCCACCCGGTCTACAACACCCTGGGCCAACTCTATCTGGCCGAAAGCCGCTACGCCGCCGCGCTCGACGCCTACTCGCGCGCCGTCTCCCTCTCGCCCAAGCAGGCGCTCTACCACTACCACCAGGGGCTGGCCGCCTACCGCCTGGGCCAGGCGCGCGACGCGGCCGAACCGCTGGCCGCCGCCACCCGCCTGGGCCTGCCCCACGTCACCTATGAGCTGCAGGCGTACTACTACCTCGGCCGCGCCCTGGAGCGCAACGGCGAGATCGAAAAGGCCGAAGAGGTCTTCGCCGACATGGTCAAGTTCAAGGAAGGGCTGGACGTGCTGAAAGACGAGTTGAAGCAGCAGCCCGACTTCCCCGAACTGCCCGCCCTGCGCGCCGACCTGCGCGATATGGAGAAGCGGCTGTCGGCCGCCGAACGGGAAGCGGCCAAGGGGTCATAGCGCCGATTGGCGCGGCGAAAACCAGTTGCCTGATCAGCATCCATCGACCGGATCGGCGTCATCAACGTGCCACTCGGCCGCCAGATGTCGCCCCGGATACCGCGGCCATGTAAAGTGGCCTATAGTGGCCCGCCCTGCTTCGTGCTAAAATGGTGTTAAGGGGAGTGGGTGGTTCCACTCCCGTCACCTGGTTAGTGTCGCCGGGTGTTGCGTCCCCTCCATCGTGGATGCGCTGGGTCGCCTCGCGCAACTCGCTCGTCCACGACGCGCCTCGCCTCACCACGGCGACCGAGCGGTGGTGGTCCGTGCCCAACGCCGCCGCTGTTCACCGGTGGGGCACAGGAGCCAAAGCCGTGTACCGCAATCACGTGCCTTCCAAATCCGTGTCCGAGTCCGCGGTCTCGCCCTGGATGGCCAGCATCCTGATGAGACGCGGCGGCAGCGCCTGGCAGCGCTTCGCCCTTACCTATCACCATCTGGCCGCCATGCCCCGTCGCTGGCGGCGGCAACTGCGGCGCAAGGCGGCCGTCGGCCTCGGCAGCGCCGCCCTCGTCCTGGCCCTGGCCGGCCCCATCGTCGCCGCGCCGGTGTTCCAGCCGGCCGCGCCCGACGCCACCATCGTCGTCGTCAACGGCGAGGTGGCCAACGTCAACAACAACAAGTGCGGCCTGATCGAGGCCATCATCAACGCTCGTACCAACAACGCCGGGGCCATGCGCCCCGACTGCACCGCGGGCAACCTCAACGGTCCCGACACTATCTCCCTGCCGGCCAATGGCGACTTCGTGCTGACCGAGGCCCACAACGCGCAGTTCGGCGCAACGGGTCTGCCGGTCATCACTAGCGCCGTGACCAACCGAGGGCACGGGGGCCCCAACCGGCCC
>CALLZA010000914.1 GCA_937858165.1 uncultured Ardenticatenia bacterium | reverse complement strand
GGTGCGATGAGAGCCTGGTGGCGTTGACAGAGATCATCTGGTCGGGGTTGGTGGGCGATGTTTGTTTTTTTTTCAAGCAGAAGACGGCATACGATATCTAGTACGGTCTCGTGGGCTCGGAGATGTGTATAAGAGACAGGATCAATCGCATGGGCTTCCCCAATGGCGGCGTCGCGGCGGCCGTGCCGCGCCTGCGCGCGTTGGCCGGGCGGCGCGACACCGTGCTGGGCGTCAGTCTGGGCAAGCAGAAAGAGACGCCGCTGGCCGAGGCCGCCGCCGACTACGTGGCCGTCATGCGCACCGTCTACCCCTATGCCGACTACCTGGCCGTCAACATCAGTTCGCCCAACACGCCCGGCCTGCGCGAGTTGCAGGGCGGGCGCTACCTCGAGGCGCTGCTGGCCGAGCTGGTGGTCGAAAGCCGCGCGCTGGCGGCGCAGGCGGGCATTGCCCTCCGACCCCTGTGGGTGAAGATCGCTCCGGAACTGAGTTCGGCCGAACTGGACGAAGTGCTGGCCGCGCTGCTGGCCGCTGGGGCCGACGGCATCATCGCCACCAACACGACGTTG
Organism: uncultured Ardenticatenia bacterium; assembly: GCA_937858165.1. Taxonomy (GTDB): domain Bacteria; phylum Chloroflexota; class Anaerolineae; order Promineifilales; family Promineifilaceae; genus Promineifilum. Next base: position 2,168 of record CALLZA010000914.1, on the reverse strand, counting down.
GCCCGCGACGGACTACGCGACACACACCGGGCCGAAGCGGGCGGCCTCAGCGGGCGGCCGCTGCGCCAGCGTAGCACGGCACTGATCGCCGCCATCCAGCAGCGCACGGGCGGCGCGCTGCCCATCATCGGTGTGGGCGGTGTGGCCACAGCCGATGACGTGCGCGAGAAGCTGGACGCCGGCGCGGCCGTCGTGCAGCTCTACAGTGCCCTCGTCTATGGCGGCCCGCGCCTGCCCGGCCGCATCCTGCGCGGGTTGGCTGACAGATAGCCGAACGCGCCAACCGCGCTATAATTTGCTCTATGTCATCGCCGTCCTCGGCATCATCGCCGCCACTGACTCGACTGGAAGCCACCGTCTACGGTCTCGTGCAGGGAGTCTATTTCCGACAGTACACCTGGCAGCAAGCGCGCCAATTGAACCTTGTCGGCTGGGTCGCCAACCAGCCGGATGGCACAGTGCGGGTGGTCGCCGAAGGATCGGAAGCGGCGCTGCGCCAATTGCTGGCGTTCTTGCACCGTGGTTCGCCCGCGGCCCGTGTTGAGCGCGTCGAGAGCGCCTGGTCGGCCGCCACTGGAACGTTCGTCGCCTTTCAGGTTCGCAGCTCATGACCAAAACCTACCGGTTCGGCCGGCAGCGGCTGGCCTGGTTCATCCTGTTTGGCAGCTTCTTCGCCTGCCTGCTGCTGACCATCACCGTGCCGTTGGCCGTCCGCGCCTTTGTACAAAACGCGACGCAGCCGCTCGACGTGACCGTCCAGGCCAATCAGGGGACGGTGGGCATCAACGCTGAGAACGGGCCACGCCGGGCCGTGCTCGTTGGCGAGCCGCCGGAAGAGGTCGAAGGAGTGACGACCATTCAGACGGACACGACCGCCTCGGCCCTGGTCAACGTCATGGCGCCCGACGCCGACGAGCCGTTGGCCGTGCTCCAGATCTCCGGCAACTCGACGGTGCAGGTGGCGCAGGCCAGCGCGCCACGTTTCGGCGGCAGCGACCAGCCCTATCAGTTGAGCCTCGACGCGCAGGCAGGACGCGTGCGCATCTTCCTGCCCTTCTTTGAGGGACGGCCGGTGGTCATGTCTCTGACCACGCCCCACGGCCGCGCTGAAGTGCGCGATCCGGGCCGCTACACAGTTGAGGTCGGCGCGGACGCCACGCAGGTCACGGTGCAGAGCGACGGCGCGGCCGTCGTTGCCGCGCTGGGCGAAGAGTTGGCGCTCGGCCCGGGCGAACGGGTGGAAATCGCTGCCGGTTCGCCACTCAATGGGCCGCTGGACCCCGCCCGTGACCTGATCCGGAACGGCAATTTTAACCAGGGGCTGGACAACTGGGCGTCGTTCGCCTGGCGCGTGGAACTGCCCGATCAGCCGAAGGGCGAGACGACCGTTGCGCCCGACGGTGGCGGCCCGGTGCTCCGTTTCGCGCGCGAGGGGGTGGGCCATGCCGACGTGCGCGTGACGCAATCGATCAATCAGGACGTGTCGGGCTACGACTCGCTGCGGCTGTCGGCCACGGTGCGGGTGTTGAACCAGAGCCTGGGGGTGTGCGGTGTCCAGGGCAGCGAGTGTCCGCTGTTCATCATCCTCAACTACATCGACGACGGCGGTGTCAGCCGCGTCTGGCAACACGGCTTCTTCGCTCAGGGGACGGTGGACGACAATCTGACGCCGGGGGCGTGCATCTCCTGCGCCGTGGTGCAACGGCCACACGAGCGCGTGCCCCTGGGCCAGTTCTTTTTCTACGACGTCGATCTTATCCAGGAGTTAGCCAGCCAGGGCTTCCTGCCGCCGCGCTACATCGAGAGCATTACGCTCGTCGGCTCCGGCCACAGCTTCACGACCGAGGTATCGGACGTGGCGCTCGTGGTGGAGTAGCGTTGGCGTTCGTAGTCCAGCGCTTAAGCGTGCGCTTCCTCCGCCGACGCCGCTAAAGCGGCTAACTACGAACCTTAGCGGTCGAAACCCAAGCCCCGCTGCTTGAGCTGTCTCTTATACACATCTGACGCTGCCGACGAGCGATCTAGTGTAGATCTCGGTGGTCGCCGTATCATTAAAAAAAAAAAAACAATCATCATACGTGGCCGTCCCACGCGCATATCAATAAACATGAGATTTATCATAACAATCATAGCAAACATCTCAACGACAAAACAGATAGAGTATACAA
>CALLZA010000913.1 GCA_937858165.1 uncultured Ardenticatenia bacterium | reverse complement strand
TTGTACTACGACGATGTGATCGCGCGTGAACAGATTTGGATCACACTTGATATTAGATTAGCATGTTTGTGGGCATAATCGTCTCCTTTATTTTTTTTTTTTTTCGTTTTTTTTTTTTTCAAGCAGAAGACGGCATACGAGATCTAGTACGGTCTCGTGGGCTCGGAGATGTGTATAAGAGACAGGGCTGGGGCTGCTGCGGCTGGGCTTCATCGTCAACTTCGTCTCCCACTCGGTCATCGTCGGCTTTGGCACGGCCGCCGGTCTGCTCATCGCCCTGCGCCAGATCGATCCCTTGCTGGGTCTGTCGCTGCCCCGCACGAACGTTCTGAGCGGACTCATCAATAGCCTTCTGGCCGCGCCCGAAACTCACCTGCTAACCGCGGCCATCGGTCTGGGGGCGATGGCTCTCATTCTCCTGCTGCGCCGCGTGGCTCCGCGCCTGCCCGGCGCGCTCATTGCCCTGTTGCTGGCCACGGCGGCCGTCTTCCTGCTGGGCGAACGCGCCGCGGGCGTGGCTGTTCTGGGGCCGATCTCCGGCGGCCTGCCGTCACTGGCCGCCCTACCGCTGTTCGACCTGCAACTGCTCAGCGACCTGTCCACCGGCGCATTGGCCCTGGCGGCCATCGGCCTGGTGCAGACGACGGCCGTGTCGCGCTCTCTGGCCTCGCAGACGCACCAACGGCTGGACAACAACCAGGAGTTCGTCGGCCAGGGCTTCGCCAACGTTTTGTCCGGCCTTTTCGGCGGCTACGCTACCTCTGGCTCGTTCACCATTTCGGCCGTCAAGTTTCGGGCTGGGGCACAAACGCGAGTGGCGTCGATCGTCGCCTCGCTGTTCGTCCTGCTGGTGATGCTAACTGTTGGCCCCATCGGTAACTATATGCCCGTCAGCGCCCTGGCCGCGGCGCTCATTGTTACCGCCTACAACATGATCGACCGGGCCGAGATTCGGCGCATCCTGCGCGGCGCGCCGGGCGACGCCATTATCATGGTTGTCACCTTTCTCGGGACGCTGTTTCTCAATCTCGACTTTGCCGTGTTGGTCGGCATCCTGCTGTCATTCGTGCTTTACGTCATGCGCACCAGCGCGCCGCGGGTTCAGGTGGTCGTGCCCGACAGCGACTTCCGCCACTTTGCCCACCGACCTGACGCCCCCGTCTGTCCACAGCTTGGCATCGTCGAGATTCAGGGCGACCTCTACTTCGGGGCAGTCAACCACATCGAGGAGGAGATTCTCCACGTTGCCGCCCGGAACCCCGGCCAGCGCTTTCTGCTCATCCGCATGCACCATGTTAACCAGGTCGATTTTAGCGGCATCCACATGCTGGAAAGCCTGGTGCGTACCTACCGCGACGGCGGCGGCGACGTGTTTCTGGTGCGTGTTGGGCCAGGGCCGCGGCGGCTGATGGAGATGACCGGCTGCCTGACCTATCTGGGCCAAGACCACCTGCTGGACGAAGACGACGCCGTGCAGCACCTCTTCCACCACGTGCTCGACCCGGTGGTGTGCATTTATGAGTGCCCGGTCCGTGTCTTCCGCGAATGCCAGAACCTGCCCAAGCGGTTCGATCTCATCGCGTCGCCGCAACTCGGCCGCCCCGTGGCTGCCATCGCCTGCCCGGTTGTTGCCCCCCGCGAGCTGTGGCATACGTTGCGGACTGCGTCGCCGGCGCAGCGCCCCACCATTCTCGACGTGCGCGAGCCGCGCGAGTTCCGCCGCTCCCATATCGCCGAGGCGCAATCGCTGCCGCTCTCGACTCTGCTGGCCCAGGGTGCGGTGATGGCCGACGACCGGCCGGTGGTGCTGGTCTGTCAGTCAGGCCGCCGCAGCCGGCGCGCCGCGGCCATCCTGCGCGATCTGGGCTTCCACGACGTGACCCTCGTTGACGGCGGCATGCAAGCCTGGGAAACGGCCGGACTGCTGACGGCGGTGGAGTTTGAGTAACATGGACCCAACCCTTACCTCTCGCAACGTCGGCCTCGACCTCATCCGCGTAACGGAGGCCGCCGCGCTGGCCGCCGGGCGCTGGATCGGCTCCGGCAACTTTGACGCTGCCCACGCCGCGGCCACCGATGCAATGTTCAACATGCTGGCCACGCTCCAGATCGACGGCTGCATCGCCATCGGCGAAGACCGGCTCATGGACGGCTCGGCCCCTTTGTGTCAGGGCGTGACCTTTGGGGCCGGTCTGTCTCCCTTCGACCTGGCCGTTGACCCCATCGACGGCACACGCCTGCTGGTCGAGGGCAAGCCGGGGGCTATCTCCGTCGTCGCTATCGCTCCTCGCCACAGCATCCGCTCCATCGCCCCGGCTGACTACCTGGAAAAGATCGTCGTCGATCGCGACGGCGCGGCGGTGCTGGTGCCGGAGTGTCTCGACGCCCCCGCCGCCTGGACGCTGGCCCTCATCGCCCGGGCCAAGAAGAAGGCAGTGCGCGATCTCGTCGTCGTCGTTCTCCAGCGCCTGCGCCATCACGATCTGATCGAAGAGATTCGGGCCACAGGGGCGCGTATCCTGCTGCGCGAGGAGGGGGACGCGGAGGGGGCGCTGGTGGCGGCCACGCCGGGCAGCGGCGTGGACGTGCTGATGGGCGTCGGCGGCGCGGCCCAGGGGCTGTCTCTTATACACATCTCCGAGCCCACGAGACCCTACTAGATCTCGTATGCCGTCTTCTGCTTGACAAAAAACACACACACACAACAACAAATCAACACATTATCAATATCATATA
>CALLZA010000912.1 GCA_937858165.1 uncultured Ardenticatenia bacterium | reverse complement strand
CCCGCGACAGCGTCATGTTGCTGGTGGCCCTCGTGTAACCCGCTATTCGGCAGCAGAGCTGTCGCCGATCTCTCTCCGGATGTACGGCGAGAGGCGCATGGGGGCAACATTGTCGGCGTCGATCAGCGGCTGAGGCCAGCTCGGCGGCATCTCGAGAGCAGTGGTGTTCTTGTGGCTTCACCGACACAGTTGCTCGCGGTCGACCGGCGAATCCTCCAGGACGGCTTGCTTCGTGTCCGGCCGATCGGAATAAGCGGTCTGGTGTTGGGTGTGCTGCCCGACGCCACCCACGGCCCGGCCGAGCTGATCATGCGCCGGATGGAGCCGCCGCGGCCGGGCGTCGTCATCGTTCTGCCCGACTTTGCGCTGCTGACGGCCGACGCCCGCGCCGCCCTGCCGCCGGCTGTCTCGCGCGCCGACGCCATCTTCAACGCCAGCCGCCTCGGCCTTCTGCTCCACGCCCTGACCGGCAACCACCCCGACTGCCTGCGCGTGGCGATGGGCGACCGGCTGCACCAGCCCTACCGACTGGCGCTCATCCCCGGCGCCGCGGCGGCCTACGATGCCGCCTACGCCGCCGGAGCGCTGGGCGTGGCCCTGAGCGGCGCGGGGCCGAGCCTGTTGGCCTTCAGCAGCGGCCCCAACGCGGCGATTGGCCGGGCCATGAGCGACGCGTTCGCTGCCGCCGGGCTGGACAGCCGGACGTGGTTACTGTGGCCGTCGGCCGTCGGCGCGCGGCTACTGGCTGACACAGCGACGACAAACGCCGCTGACGCAACACGATGAAAACATGACACATTCTTTCGTCATGTCGCATCTCTTTTGTTAAACTCTCTACCGACCGCGGCCAGGCGTGCAGCCACCGGCCGCGATAACCACGCGAAGGAGAAACGAATGGATAAGGCGACCCTTCTGGACTGGTACCGACAGATGGTACTCGTCCGTCGTTTCGAGCAGAAGTGCGCTGAGCTATACCAGCTGGGCCAGATCGGCGGCTTCTTGCATCTCTACATCGGCCAGGAAGCGACGGCCGTCGGCTCCATCGGCGCCCGCCGTCCGCAAGACCACGTCATCACCGCCTACCGCGATCACGCCCACGCCCTCGTCGTTGGCGCCGACCCCAAGCGCCTGATGGCCGAGCTGTTGGGCAAGGCGACAGGCGTCAGCAAGGGCAAGGGCGGCTCGATGCACCTGGCCTCGGTGGAGCACAACTACTGGGGCGGCTACGGCATCGTCGGCGGCCACGTTCCGTTGGGCACAGGGCTGGCGCTGGCCGAGAAGTATAAGGGCACCGACGCGGTCGTCCTGTGCTACATGGGCGACGGATCAACCAACATCGGCTACTTCCACGAGTCGCTGAACATGGCCGGCGTCTGGGACCTGCCCATCATCTACATTGTGGAGAATAACCAGTACGGCATGGGCACGTCGGAGACCCGCGCCTCGGCCGGAACGATGCTGGACAAGGCCGCGGCCTATGGCATGACCGGACGCCAGGTAAACGGCATGGACGCCATGGAAGTCTATAATGCCACGCGCGAAGCGATTGACGCCATTCATGCCGGGCAAGCGCCGCAATTCCTGGAAGTCAAGACCTACCGCTTTGAAGGTCACAGCATGGGCGACCCTCTCCGCTACCGCACCAAGGAGGAGGTCGAGAAGTGGCGCGCCGACGACCCGATCGGCATTTTGGAGCGGCATATCCTGAAGGAGAACGCTGCCACCCAGGTAGAGCTGGATAAGCTCGAAGAGGAAGTCGAGGGGGTCATCGCCGAAGCGGTCAAGTTCGCCGAGGAGTCGCCCTTCCCCGCGCCGGAGGCGTTGTTCGAAGGTATCTACGTCGATAACTAAAGAAGAGAAAGAAATCCACAGATTACACCGATTACACAGATTTTCAGAAAAATCTGTGAAATCGGTGTAATCTGTGGATAGATTCTTAGAGGAGACAGTATGGCACTGATCACAATGCGACAGGCGATCACCGACGCCCTGCGCGAGGAGATGCACCGCGACGAGCGGGTGTTCATCATGGGCCAGGAGGTCGGCGTCTGGGGCGGCACTTATGCCGTCACACGCGGCTTCTATGACGAGTTCGGCGAGAAGCGCGTACGCGACACGCCCATTTCGGAGATGGCCATCGGCGGTGTGGCCGTCGGCGCGGCGATGGGCGGTCTGCGGCCGGTGGCCGAATTCATGACCATCAACTTCGCCTTTCTGGCGCTGGACGCCATGGTCAACCACGCGGCCAAGATTCACTACATGTTCGGCGAGCAGATGCGCGTGCCAGTGGTCTACCGCGCGCCGGGCGGCGGCGGGCGGCAGTTGGGCGCGACCCATAGCCACACGCCCGACGTCATCTTCGCCCACTTTCCCGGCCTGAAGGTCGTCTCGCCGGCCACGCCCTACGACGCCAAGGGGCTGTTGAAGGCGGCCATCCGTACCGACGACCCGGTGCTGTTCATCGAGCACCACACGCTCTATCAGATTCGCGGCGAAGTGCCGGCCGAGGATTACATCGTACCCATCGGCGTGTCGGACGTGAAGCGCCAGGGCGATGCGGTGACTATCGTCGCTTATGCCCAGGGGTTACAGGTGGCGCTGGAGGCGGCCAAACAGTTGGCCCAGGAAGGTATCGAGGCCGAAGTGGTCGATCTGCGCAGCCTGCGGCCGCTCGACATGGGGCCGGTGGTCGAGTCGTTCCGCAAGACGTTCAAGGCCGTCGTTGTCGAAGAGGGGTATCGCTCCTACGGCATCGGCGCCGAGATCGCCGCGCGGCTCCAGGAAGAAGCATTCGACTATATGGACGCACCCATCAAGCGCGTTGCCCAACTGGAAGTGCCCTTGCCCTATTCGCGCGAACTCGAACAGTCGGCGTTGATCAACGCAGGCCGCGTGGTCGCCGCCGTCAAGGAGATTCTGTAAGATGGCCGAATACATCGTCATGCCCAAGCTTGGCTTCGACATGCGCGAAGGCGTGCTCAACAACTGGCTAAAGCAGGTAGGCGACACGGTCAACCGCGGCGACGTAGTAGCGGAGATTGAGTCGGACAAGGCGACGTTGGAGCTTGAGGCGCAGGTCGCCGGCGTGCTGCTCCAGACACTGCACGGGCCGGGCGATGTTGTGCCCGTCGGGGCCAATCTGGCTATCGTTGGCCAGGCAGGCGAGGACGTATCGAGCATGGGCGGCGGCAATGGCACGACTGCCGCGCCCGCTCCAGCCGCGGCCGACAAGCCGGCGGGGGGCCCGGTCGGGACCGCCCCGCACACGCCACGCCCCCGGGCGGGCACGGCATACACCCCCCCCGCGCAGCGCCCACGCAGGGCGCCGCAGAGGGAGAGCAACCCCCACGGGGCCGCGCGCACCGCCCCGACCAGG
>CALLZA010000911.1 GCA_937858165.1 uncultured Ardenticatenia bacterium | reverse complement strand
TCCTTAGTTCCGTACCATCTCGCTGTTTTGTTTCTTGTGTCGTGGTCCGGTGGGGGCTACTAGCTTTTTTTTTTTTTAATGATCCGGCGACCACCGAGATCTACACTACGTCGCTCGTCGGCAGCGTCAGATGTGTATAAGAGACAGTACCGACGCCGTTCAGCTCGGCCAGGGCAAACTCGGCCGTGGCCCGGTCGTCGAAGGCCAGGTTGATCGACTCGTTGCCGACGGCGCTCTTCAGGCGGGCGGGCGAGCCTTGCACGGCGATGTGGCCTTTGTCGATAATCGCCACCTCGTCGGCCAGCTCGTCGGCCTCCTCCAGGTATTGCGTGGTCAGGAAGATGGTCATGCCCAACTCGCGGTTGAGGCGGCGCACCTCTTGCCACACGTCGCGACGGCTGGCCGGGTCGAGGCCGGTCGTCGGCTCGTCGAGGAAGAGCACGCGTGGCTCGTGGGCCAGGGCCAGGGCCAGGTCGAGGCGGCGGCGCATGCCACCGCTGTAGGTACCTACGCGGCGGTCGGCCGCCTCGGTCAGGCCCATGAGATGGAGCAGCTCTTCGCCGCGCACCACGGCCTGCTCGCGGGTCGCGCCGAACAGGCGTGTTTGCAGCGCCAGCAACTCCAGCGGCTTCATCAGCGGGTCGAGGCCGATGTCTTGCAGGGCGACGCCGGCGATGCGGCGGACGCCCTCAGCCTGAGTGACGACGTCGTAGCCGCCGACGGTCGCCCGGCCGCCGCTGGGCAGGGCCAGGGTGGTCAGGATTTTGATGGTCGTGCTCTTGCCCGCGCCATTGGGGCCGAGGAAGCCGAAGATGCGCCCCGCCTCGACGCGCAAAGACACATCTTCCACGGCGACGACGCCACCGGGATACTGCTTGCTCAGGTTTTCGACGACGATTTCGCCGTTGGACATCGTGAATACTCCTTGACACGCCACATTTTTAACTGCGCGTCGATCCCCCTTACAATAACACCTTATCCAACTATTGTCAATATTTTGTCTAGTCAGTTTTGGACAACTTTGTTGTGGTGGGGCAACAAAAAACGGGCCTGGGATCATCCCAGGCCCGTGAAGGCAATCGCAATTGTATAAAGCTGTAGCCTATTCTGAACGGTGACACCCCCGTCCGCATCTGAGGATGCGCACCCGGCCTGAATGACGCCTTATGGGCCTGCGCCCGGCTAGTGGCTGGAGGGGGCGGCGGCTGGCCGAGCGGTTACGTGCGGCGTGGCCAGCAGCGCGCGGCGCAAGGCGACGATGTGATCGCGTGTCAGCAAGCCCAGGTAATGGCCGTCGTCGGCCACGGGCAGCGCGTTCATCCCCTCCGTCATCAGGCGTTGTTCGGCCTCGAACAGCGGCAGCTCTGACGACAGCGGGGCCACATCGCGGCGCATCACCTCGGTTACGGGGGTAAACGGCCGCTGCGTCGCCAACGCCCGCGTCAGCTCGGCCGCGGGCAGGAAGCCCAGCAAGCGCCCCTCGGCGACGATGGGGAAGCTGTTCTGGCCGCCCAGCAGCATCAGGTCGGTCGCGCCGCGCACCGTCGTCGCCGGCTCCAGCCGATAGGCGCCGGGCGAGTAGGCGTGGCGCACGGTGTAGCCTTGCAGCAGGCGGCGATAGCGCACGTAGCCGGCCTCCTGGCCCGCGGCGCTATAGATGAAAAAGGCGATCAGCACCGAGAAGATGGCCCCGTTCAGGAAGCCATAGATGCCCAGGGCCACGGCGGCCACGCGCCCGACGCCGGCGGCCAGCGTCGTGGCGCGCCCGTAGTCGAGCCGCAGCGCCAGCAGGGCACGCAGGATGCGGCCGCCGTCCAGCGGGAATGCGGGCAGAAGGTTGAACGCCGCCAGGACGAGATTGGCGACGAAGACGTAGTTAAACAGCGCCAGTGGGCCAAAGTCGCCACCGACAGGCAGCCCCGTCGCCACATTGGGCAGCCCCCAGCCGAAGAGCGCGGCGGCGGCAACCATCAGCCCCGCCACGGCGAAGTTGACCGCCGGACCGGCGGCGGCGATAACCAGCTCTTGTGTCGGGCGCTCGGGCATCTCGCGCAGCTGGGCCACGCCACCCAGAGGCGAAAGGACGATCTGCTTGACCTCGATACCATAGTGCTGGGCCGCAAAGGTGTGGCCCAACTCGTGCAGCGTGACCAGCGCGAACAGAATCGTGATCGCGCCCAGGCCAAAGATCGCGCCGGCGGCATTGCCGGCCAGCAGGCCGAATTGCAGGGCGGCGAACAGTAAGATGAGCGGGAACGTGATGTGCAGCCGAACGTCCACGCCGCGGACGGAGAAAAGCTTCAGTGATTTTGCCACGTTCATCTGTCCCTTGTCGGGCCAGGCCCGCGCCCGGCGCGACAACTAGCAAGCGTTTCAAAAGCGTAGAGAGTTGGGCTTGCCCCAAGCTCCCACACGCATCATAGGTATAATTTCTATGATAAATGTAAGAAAAATATGGGGCGAGGATGAGGGGCAGATGTGAGTCGTTTAGCCGCTCAACAGGTCATCGCTCAGATGCTCGACCTTGTTGACGTAGCGCACGTTGGCGTGTCCGTCGAAAAACTCGATGTAGGTGATGGAAGCGTTGCTGGCGCCGAACCACCACGGACGGCGACCCGCTGCCGGCGTGGCGGGCAGATGAGCGGTGATCATCGCTTCCATGAATGACTGGAAGAAGCCGCCATGGGTGACCAGGGCCACCCGGTCGTCGCTGTCGCCGTGGCGGGCCAGCAGTTCGGCCAGGACGGACTGGGCGCGCGGCAGGTACTCTTCGGGCGTCTCCCGCCCGCGGTTCCACCAACCCGCTTCGTCGAGCGTGTCGGGCAGGATAAGGTGAGGATAGGTGGTCTCGAAAAAGGCGCGGCCCGGCCCGGCGACGAAGACGGCTTCGCCCGTCTCCGGAGCTTCGTCGTGCAGCCCCCCGCGCTCGTGAATGGCCGGCCAGGCGTGGAGCGGCAGCCCGGTAGCTTCAGCGATGTAGCCGGCGGTGGTGACGGCGCGGACCATCAGACTACAGTAGAGGTGGGTCAGGTCGAAGCCGCCGCGGTTGTGTCGCCGGGCGTAGGGGTTGAGCGGCGCGTTGTCGGGTCGGGCGGCCAGATAGCGGGCCACGGCCTGGGCCTGCTGGTGGCCGCGCTCGGTCAGCGGCGGGTCGGGGTGGCGGCCGGCGCTGCTGCCGGTGGTGGCATAGAGGTGGTTGTTGGCCGATTCGGCGTGGCGGACGAGGTAGAGGTGCATAAGGGATGAAGAGAGAGAAACCACAGATTACACAGATTTCACAGATTAAGTAATTATTCGAAAGGTATGTGAACTTTACCAACTGAACAAAGCGAGCGACTCTCTCCGAAAACGGAGGGAAGCGCCATGTTGTACGCCCAGG
>CALLZA010000910.1 GCA_937858165.1 uncultured Ardenticatenia bacterium | reverse complement strand
CCTGCCCAGGACTGAAGACCGGAGCCAATGGGCAGGGTTCCGCTCAGCACCCCTTCCCAGCCGGACAGAGTGTAACCGTTCTCTTGCAGCGCCCAGGCCACGCCCGTCAAATAGCGGCCCCACTGTGCCCCCTCGCGCGGCAGGGCGTCCAGGGCGAACGTCAGCGCGTCGTCCATGTCCCGCGCGTGGACGGCCACCGCGCCCTCGCGCGGCCGCAGGGCGATCCACGTCGCCCGGTCGATGGCCATCGGCAGGCAGAAGCCGTCGTTATAGTCGGTGTGCTCGCCAATCAGGTTCACCCGCCCCGGCGCGCGCACCACAAAGTCCGGTCGACCGCCAAACCGTTCCTCAAAGGCATCCGAAACTCGCCGTTTCAATTCCATTTGACAATCTGCCTAATCTGCGGATACCCCCTCTTCAATCTGTGTCATGTGTGGTTCCTCTCCCCTCTTATAGTGCTCATCCGGCAACGCCCGCAGCCGCGCCGCCGCCGCTTCCGGCGTAATATCACGTTGCGCCTCGGCCAGCAGCTCGAAGCCGACCATGAACTTCCTGACCGTCGCCGAGCGCAGCAGCGGCGGGTAGAAGTGGGCGTGCAACTGCCAGTGCGCCTGGTCGCCCGGCGCAAACGGCGCGCCGTGCCAGCCCATCGAGTAGGGGAAGCTGGTCTCGAACAGGTTGTCGTAGCGCGTCAGCAGCCGCCTCAGGATGTCGGCCAGGGCGTCCCGTTCGACGTCGGCCAAGTCAGGCAGGCGCTGGACGTGGCGGCGCGGCAGCAGCAACATCTCGAACGGCCAGACGGCCCAGAAGGGCACCACGGCCAGCCAGTGGTCATTGGCGACCACCACGCGCTCCTGCGCCGCCGCTTCCTGCTCCGCGTAGTCGAGCAGCAGCGGCCGCCCCTCGGCAGCAAAGTAGGCGCGCTGCCGTTCGTCCTCCTTGCGTGGCTCGTTGGGCAGCGCGTCCAGCGCCCACACCTGCCCGTGGGGATGGGGGTTGGACGCACCCATCGCAGCGCCCTTGTTCTCGAACAGTTGCACCCAACGATAGCTTGCGCCCAACTCGACCGTCTGCGCCGCCCACACGTCCACGACGCGGCGAATGTCGGCCGCGGGCATCTCCGGCAGCGTCAGGTCGTGGCGCGGCGAAAAGCAGATGACCCGGCACGTGCCGCGCACCGGCTCGGCGCGCAACAGCGTGTCCGGCGCGGCCCATTCGCCGGCCGCCGGGCGATCTGCCAGCGCGGCGAAGTCGTTGGTAAACACGAACGTCGCGTCATAGTTGGGATTGCGCGCGCCGCCGGCGCGGGGGTTGCCTGGGCAGAGGTAGCAGGTGGGATCATACACCGGCCGCACGTCCGGCGGCGGCGGCTCGACTTGCCCCTGCCACGGCCGGCCGACTCGCTGCGGTGAGACGAGGACGTATTCGCCGGTGAGCAGATTCTGCCGGCGGTGGGGTGACTTCATCTCACGGCTCATCGTTCGTACCGGGGCGGGCCCTGTTCCACACGCCGCCGCACGCGCGCCGGCCCGTCCGCCTCTTCGTTGGCCGACCACAGTGCCTCGATCCACCACGTCGCCCCGGCGTCGGCCCACTCGCGGGCCATCTCGGCCGCGCGCTGCCGATCGTCGCCCGGCGTCGCGCCCTCGGCCACGATGTCGAATGGCGTAGCGTCCGTTCGATTGGCCTGGACGTAGGCGCGAATCTCGCGCACGTCCTCGGGCGTCAGCGGCCGATGCTCCCCCTCCGGCGTCAGCGGATTGGGCAGAATACCGTCGTAGCGCAGAACGCGGGCCAGTGACTTCGGCCGGTGCCATGCGCCGACGACCCAGATGGGGATGCGCGGCTGCTGGACGGGCGGTGCAGGCGGCATGAACGCCGTCGGCCGCACCTGGTAGTGCTTGCCCTCGTAGCTGAACGGCTGGCCGCGCCACAGGCCGGTCAGGATGTCCAGCCCCTCATCCATTAGCTCGGCCCGCGTCTTGCGGTCGGTCACTTCGCCAAACTCGGCGAAGCCTGTCTCCGGCGCGCCCAGGCCGACAGCGAGGATGACCCGCCCGCCGGAGAGGTTGTCGAGCGTGGCCGTCTCGCTGGCCAGCTTCCACGGCCGCATGCGCGAGATGGGGGTCAGCATCGTTCCCAGCCGAATGCGCTGCGTCACCATCGCCGCCGCCGTCAGGCACACCCAGGCGTCTACCCCCCACACCGGTTCCCAGACGAAAAAGGCGTCCCAGCCCGCCTCTTCGGCAACGCGAGCCATGTCGGCCGCCGTCCGCGCGTCGCCACCTGGTAGGACAAAGCCGTATTTCATTTCGCCTACTCAAGTAGAAGAATAGTTCCTTGGTCCCTATAAGCCGAACGCTGTTAAGTCAAGGTCCATTTGACGGCTAAACCAAATAATGGCTGCTTTAGCCCGATGTTCGATCGTAGCGTCAATCGAACGGTTATGTTTCACTGCATTTCGAAACGTGTTGAAGTCGTCGACAGCTCGTCTGAAATCAGAGAGATTGTCGAATATAGCCGAGAAACAGTTCCAGTTGTTCTCTACAATTTTCAGATAGTCTAGAACAAGTAGAAAGTTTAGCTTCTGACGTGGATCACTGCGTTCCGGACCAGAGATACGTCCTATGCGGCGAAAATGCTCATCAATTCGCTGCTCCAGTTGTTGTTCGTTCACATGGCGAGAAACGTGTTTCCCCCAGTAGTCAAAGCCATATTGGTTACCTAACTGTATGTGTATCGAGTCTCGCAAGCCAACTTCTATGGCATTCACCAAGGGATCACGGTACTCGTCTGCAAGGCGGTCTGAGATACCACATCGCTTCCTGACTTCTGCCAGAAACAGTTCCGCCCTTTGCCGGCCAAATCTCTCATAGTTGTTGCTCCAAATCCCAGAGTGTTCATCCGTCGGGATTAGGTGGGAGTACATTACCCTGTCAAAGTGTTCTTGCCCATACCGCTCCCTAATCTCTTCCATATATTCACTGGGTGCTCGGTTCGCAATCCATCTGTCTACGTCAGGAGCTATAAACGCAAAGTTAGGTAATTTGTGAACTTCCACCGTTTTGTAGCCTTCTCTTTTCAGGAAGCCGACAGGGAAAACATGATGATTATCTGCGACAACAAAACTCTCGAAATGGTCTCCCCTAACATAAGTATGTAAAGCTGTCTCTTATACACATCTCCGAGCCCACGAGACCGTACTAGATCTCGTATGCCGTCTTCTGCTTGAAAAAAAAAAAAACGAGCGTATCAGGTCTATATCACGCATCACACGATAAGAATATAGTTAGAGAGATAACGACGCAATATCGAGACCATACTATCACACACTACAGTCGAACATCGAAGTAAGACAAGGATGACGAACAGACACAG
>CALLZA010000909.1 GCA_937858165.1 uncultured Ardenticatenia bacterium | reverse complement strand
CGCGCTGCCTCGGGCCTGTGTGTTGGGCCGGGGTTCTTCTGGGATGGGTTTTGTGGGTTCCACATGGGGGACGGGACGTGGATCGCCGCTCGTTTGGCCGCCCGCCGCGCGGCCCACGAAGACGGCCGCTGTGTGCGCGAAGCCGCCGCCGCTTATGCCCAGAGATAAAGATAGAAACCATAGATTACACAGATTTTTGGTTCTTAAATCTGTGTAATCTGCGTAATCTGTGGTTTAAATTCTTCTATGACCGAGCAGTGGCCAAAGTACGAGGTATTCAAGCAGGAGCGCGAGGGCGCGCCGTGGCGCAACGTCGGCTCCGTTCACGCGCCCGACGCTGAGATGGCTCTGTTGAATGCTCGCGACGTCTTCGCCCGGCGGCCGGCGTGCCACAGCCTGTGGGTTGTGCCCGCGTCGGCCATTGCCGCCCGCAGCGTCCAGGAGCCATTGCCCGACGCCCCGCCCGGCCCAGTTCAGCCCTACGCCGTCTGCGCCAAGCAGTCGCAGCGGCAGACCATGACCTACGTGGACTATCTCGGCTGGGTCGAGGCCCATTCGGCGGCCGAAGCGCTGCGCCTGGCCCCGGCGGCCTTCGACGCGCCCGAGGCCACTGTCTGGTGGGCCTTCCCCAAAGCGGCCCTTACCCAGAGCGACCCGGCCGACGCCCCCGGCCTGGAAGCGGCCACCGGCAAACGCTTCCGCCTGCCCAACCAGTACCACACCGTCTTCACCATGCAGCAGATCCGCCGCGGCGACGAGGGACAATCGTGAACGATCCGGCTCTGGCCGCACCACTGGCCGACCGCTTGCTGGCGCTGGCCGATGACGAACTCATCCTGGCTCACCGCAACTCGGAGTGGGCCGGCCACGCGCCCATTCTGGAAGAGGACATCGCCTTCGCCAACCTGGCCCTGGACGAGATGGGCCACGCCGCCCTCTGGTACGGCCTGCGCGAGGCGCTGACCGGCGAAACCGCCGACAAGCTCATCTTCTTCCGCGACGCGGGGGCCTACCGCAACGTGCAACTCCTCGAGCTGCCGCGAGGCGACTGGGCGTTCTCGATGTTGCGCCAGTACCTCTTCGACGCCGCCGAGAGCGTTACACTGCCCCACCTGGCGGCCGGCAGCTACCGCCCGTTGGCCGAGGCGGCGGCCAAGATCGCCACCGAAGAGCGCTACCACCTGCGCCACACGTCGCTGTGGCTGCGACGGCTGGGGCTGGGCACGGCCGAGAGCCACGCCCGTCTGCAAGCCGCACTCGATATGCTGTGGCCCTACGCCCGGCAGTTGTTTGTGCCCCTGCCCAGCGACGCCGCGCTGGTCGCGGCCGACATCATCCCCGACGCCGCCACCCTGCGCCGCGAATGGGATGGGCTGACACGGCCGTTTCTCGTCGAATGCGGCCTGGTTATTCCCGACAACGCCCTGCCCCGCCGCGACATCCCGCGCACGGAGCACACCGAGCACCTGGTCGGGCTGTTGGCCGAGATGCAGTCGGTGGCGCGACTCGACCCGACGGCGGAGTGGTGATAGCGATGAGCGAGCTAAGAGACGGCGCTGAAGCGCCTGACTTCCAACCAACGGCCGCGGCAGTGTGGCGGGCACTGGACGGGGTGATGGACCCGGAGATTCCCGTGGTGTCGGTGGTGGAGATGGGGATCGTGCGCGACGTAGCGGTGTCGGCCGAGGGGATAGCTGTAACAATGACCCCGACGTTCGCCGGCTGCCCGGCGCTGGATGTGATGCGGCGCGACATCGAGGCGGCCGTACGCCGGCTGGGCGTGGCCTGCGTCGTCCACATGACCCTCAGCCCACCGTGGACGACAGAGTGGATCAGCGAGACGGGGCGCGAGAAGTTGCGCCGCTTCGGCCTGGCCCCGCCGCCGCGCCTGTCCGGCGGCCCCACGGCCGTGACGTTCTTCGACCCCGCCCCCTGCCCTCGCTGCGGCTCCACACGCACCCATCTGCGCAACGCCTTCGGCCCGACGCTGTGCCGCATGATATGGTATTGCGACGACTGCCGCGACGCGTTCGAGCAGTTCAAGGCGCTATAGCGCGACTCTGGAGGATCGCGCTACTTTCCAGCCACGCCTCCACGGCGCTCATAAACGCCGCCGGGCACTCCTCCTGCGCCAGATGGCCGCAAGCCGGAACAACCACCAGGTCAGCGTCGGGCAGGTCGTCGGCCAGCGCGATACTCTGCGACGCAGGCACAACCAGATCATTTTCGCCGGTCACGACCAGGACGGGCATCGTGATCTCGGCCAGCGTGTCGGTCAGGTTCGAAGCCTGCGACGCGGACGTGAACGCCCACAGGGCGCGATCCCAGTTCTCGACCTGCACACCCAGCCGTGATCTGGCCCGCTGCTCCTCTGTCACGATGCTGGCGTCGTAGTAGGCCCGGCTCTCCAGGCCGTCGCCCTGCCCCAGAAACGCGCGGGCGATCAACGGCCCGATGCGCTGTAACTGCGGCGAGCGTAGCAGCGGCTGGACGAATGCGGGCGCGCCGCCCCCGGCAAAGACCGCCGGCGACACCAGGATCAGCCCGGCCACGCGCTCCGGCTGAGCCAGTGCGGCCCGCAGCGCCAGTGTCCCACCGGCCGAGTTGCCGACGAGGGTGGCCCGCTCGATACCCTGCTGGTCGAGCAGGGCGAAGAGTTGCGCCACGGCCGCGTCCGGCGAATAGGGGTTCGCTTCCGTCCAGTCGCCGACCACCAGCCGCTCGCTTAGGCCGAACGGCGGTCGGTCGTAGGCCAGTGTCTGCCCTTTGGCGGCGAAGTCGTCGAAGACCGTATCCCAGGTAAAGAGGCTGCCGGCGAAACCGTGGAGCAAGATGAAGGCCGGTTCGCCCTCACCGTCGCGGCGATAGTGAATGTCGATGCCGTCGGTGCCAGGGAAGGCCAGGGTCAGGAACTGGCTGTTCTCCTGAGCCAGCGCGGTCGGTGAAGTCAACCCCTCCAGCGGCCGAACGGGTATCAGGAAGGGGCCAACCAGGACGATGAGTAGCACCACAACCAGCAGGATGAGAACGATTTTAAACAGGCGTTTCATTTAGCTCCCCATAGCGAAATGCGCTTTAACTAGCGTAGGTAGTGGGGGAAGAGGGATTACAGTCGCAGCGCCGCCCGCCCGACCATCTCGTATGCCGTCTTCTGCTTGCCCACACACCCCCCCCCCCGGCGCACGTCGCGGAAGAGGCGCTCCAGCGGCAGGGCGCGGGGGATACCCGCGCCGCCGCCCACTTGCAACCCCTTGGCCGTCGCCCCGCGGGCGGCCCTCGTTACGGCGGGCCTTGGCCGCGACCACCCGGGCCATCACACCGCCCCGCTGCCCCGTGGCCCTCCACCCGACGTCCGCTTCCCGCGACGCCGCAC
>CALLZA010000908.1 GCA_937858165.1 uncultured Ardenticatenia bacterium | reverse complement strand
GCTCGGCAGGGCGCGCAGGCCGTCAAAGGAGCGCCCCTTCGTCGCGGCGGCGCGGGCTGTGGCCGCGGCGTCGAGCGTCATGCCCAGTTCATTGGGCCGCAGCAGCCAGGTGCGGTCGCCGTCGCGCAGCGTCACCGACTGCTCATCCCAGCGGGCGCTCAGGGTGGCGGCGGCCTCGGCCGACGTCTGGCCGCCCAGGGGGACGCCGAGGGCCGAGATGCCGGGCAGGATGTGGCCGCGGCTGTAGACGTAGAGCAGCCCGCCGCCGACGACGCCGGCGACGACGGTCAGCGCGAACAGGGCCAGCACGAGCAACACGGCCACGGCGCGACGGCCGCGGCGGCGCGGTGCGACCGGTTGCAGCCAAAGCTCGGTCTGCTGCTGGGCGATGGGCGTATAACTGGTATTCGTCTGGCGGGAACGGTTATCTCTCGCGGGCATAGTCCATCTATCCGTCAATCGGAACTTTCTATCCGTATAACGTTGTGGACGGGCCCACAGTTCCGCGCCTTACGTGGGCGTAGGCAGGACGTAGCGAAGTCGTATAGCGTCCCCTCGCCCTTTGGGAGAGGGTTAGGGAGAGGGGCTTCCAGGCCTGCCCTCCCCTAACCCCTCCCAAAGGGCGGAGGACCAGAGAGGTGTGGTCTAGACCCAACCCCGCGCCCGCACCGCCTCGGCCACGCGGTTGACGGCGACCAGGTAGGCGGCCATGCGCGTTTCGATGCCGCGCTCGGTGGCCATCTCGTGGACGGCGTGGAAGGCGGTGGTCATCTTCTCATCGAGCCGCTGCTGCACGAGGTCCTCCGTCCAGTAGAAGCCGTAGCTGTTCTGTACCATCTCGAAGTAGGAGACGGTGACGCCGCCGGCGTTGCACAGGAAGTCGGGGATGATGTAGACCCCCTTCTCGGTCAGCACCTGGTCGGCTTCGGGCGTCGTCGGGCCGTTGGCCAGCTCGGCGACGATGCGCGCCCGGATGCGGTCGGCGTTGGCGGCCGTCAGTTGGTTCTCGATGGCCGCCGGGATGAGGATATCGACCGGCAGTTCCAGCAGTTCGGCGTTGCCGATCGCTTCGCTGCCGGGGCAGCCGCCGACTTTGCCGTTGCGGCGCATGTGGGCCGACACGACCTCCGGGTCCAGCCCGCCCTCGCAGTAGATGCCGCCGAACTCGTCGCTGACGGCCGTCACCTTCAGCCCCAGCAGGTTGTGGGCCAGCCGGTGGGCGAAGCTGCCGACGTTGCCGTAGCCCTGGATGGCGCACGTCGTCCCGGCCAGCGGCATGTCGAGCGCCTTGGCCGCCTCGCGGATGGTGACCATGCCGCCCATGGCCGTGGCCGGGCCGCGCCCGGCCGAGCCGCCCAGCATCAGCGGCTTGCCGGTGATGACGCCCGGCTCGTGCGCGCCGGTGATGGTCTCGTACTCGTCGAGCATCCAGGCCATGATCTCCGGGTTGGTGTTCACGTCGGGCGCGGGCACGTCCCGGCGCAGCCCGACGAAGCGGGCCACGGCGCGCATGTAACCGCGGCTGAGGCGCTCGCGCTCGCCGGCCGACATCTTGCGTGGCTCACAGATGACGCCGCCCTTGCCGCCGCCGAGGGGCACGTCGGCCACGGCCGTCTTCCAGGTCATCCACGCCGCCAGGGCGCGGACGGTGTCGATGGTCTCGTCGGGGTGGAAGCGGATGCCGCCCTTGGCCGGGCCGCGGGCGTCGTTGTACTGCACGCGGAAGGCCCTGAAGGTCTGGGTGTGGCCGTCGTCCATGCGCACGGGGATGCTGAAGTGAAATTCGCGCATCGGCTCGCGCAGAAAGGCGTGCATATCGGGAGCGAGTTGCAGGATGCCGGCCGCCTTGTCTAATTGGGCCTGGGCGATGGCAAACGGGTTCAGGTTTTCGGTCATGTTCGTAGTGACTCCTGTGGGACTGTCTCTTATACACATCTCCGAGCCCACGAGCCCGTACTAGATCTCGTATGTCGTCTTCTGCTTGTAAAAAACCAACATTACTTCACTATAATATTACTTATTCTTCATTGTCACA
>CALLZA010000907.1 GCA_937858165.1 uncultured Ardenticatenia bacterium | reverse complement strand
GTCGCGCACCGACGGCAGCGGCTTCAACGGCGCCATCTGTGCCGGGTCCTGTCCGGTCAGTATCGAAAACAGGGTGGCGCCCAGGGCATAGACGTCGCTGCGGGCATCCGACTGGCCGCCGCCATACTGCTCCGGGGCGGCGTACCCCTGTGTGCCCAGCAGCATCGTATCCTGGTGCTGGCCGGGCTTGAAGAGGCGGGCAATGCCGAAGTCAATCAGCTTCAGGCGGTCGTCGGCCATGATCATGATGTTGGCCGGCTTCAGGTCGCGGAAGATGATCGGCGGCTGCTGGCGGTGGAGATAGTCGAGGACGTCGCACAACTGGTTGGCCCAGGCGACAACGCGGCTCTCCGGAAACGGCCCTTCGCCGCGGTCGAGCATCTGCTGCAAGGTGCTGCCGGGCACATACTCCATCACCAGGTAGTTGCGGTCGCCGATGGCAAACTCGTCGCTGACCGGCGGCAGGTTGGGGTGGCGCAGGCGGCGCAGCAGTTGCGCTTCGCGTCGGAACTGGGCCACGGCCATCGCCCGGTCGCGCGCGTCGACGATGGCCGCGTTGGACATCTCCTTCAGGGCCATGACGCGGTTCTGGTCGAGCGTGTCGGTGACCAAGTAGACCGCGCCCATGCCGCCGCGGCCGATGACGCGGACGACGACGTAGCGATCGTTAATGAGACTGTTGGCCCCCAACCGACCCGTTTCATAGCCGCCGGACGGCTGCGACACAGCCAGCGCCGCACCGCACCGGCCGCAGAACTTTGCGCCGACACGATTGAGGTTGCCACAGGTTGGACAGGCATATGTGCTCATCGGGCCTCCCGACGCCGGCCGTCTGACTGCCGGCCGGCAACTGACACAGATGCCTATTGTAGCTTGCCCCTGTGCCGAGGCAAAGAAGGAGCGGTCAGGTCGTCACGTTCGCTGCAAAGTCGGTTTGGACGTAACAAGACCTCACGCAAAGATCGCAAAGAGCGCCAAGAACGCAAAAAGACCTTTCTTCCTTGGCGTCCCTGTCTCTTATACACATCTGACGCTGCCGACGAGCGATCTAGTGTAGATCTCGGTGGTCGCCGTATCATTAAAAAACAAAATAAAGCAGAGACACGTGGTCGAACGAATAAACAATAAAAGAAAAAATAAGATAAGACAAAAACACAGACAGAGAGAACAAGACATA
>CALLZA010000906.1 GCA_937858165.1 uncultured Ardenticatenia bacterium | reverse complement strand
TATGACATAGTCTATATGTAGTGTGACATGTGCGAGGTAATTAGCACAGTGTTGCGGCTTACTGTTAGTAGATGCTAGTTGCTGTGCCACATAGTGTCGAGTTTGTGTTTGTGTTTTTTTTTTTCAAGCAGAAGACGGCATACGAGATCTAGTACGGTCTCGTGGGCTCGGAGATGTGTATAAGAGACAGCTACCCGGCTGCCAACCTGCGTCGATCTGATCGCCAACGGCGGCTTTGAGGGGAGCGGCGGCTGGCAGATCAACAGCAACGCCTACCCGGCGCGTGTGGTCACCTTCCCGGTCTACGCCGGGCAGCGCGCCCTCCAGGTGGGCATCGTCCATCCGCCGGATAACGTCTACAGCTACTCGTCGGCCCAGCAGACGATCTTCATCCCCGCCGGGCCGCCGTCGGTCAGCCTCAGCTTCCAACTGTTCGCCACGACAACGGGCACACGGGCCGCCAGCCTCGCGCCGCCGCCCATCGTGCCCACGTCACCGTTCGACCGGACGCAGTTGGCCGATGACGTGCAGATGGTGTTGCTGTTCGACAGCAGCGGCCACCAACCCGTGCTGCTGTTCCAGCGCCAGTGGTACAACCAGTGGCAGCGGCACGTCATCGACCTGAGCGCCTTCCGCGGCCAGGCGGTCACGCTCTACTTTGGCGTGTTCAACAACGGCACGGGGGGGATTACGGGGATGGCGGTGGATGAGGTGGCCGTGAGCTACTGCCTGCCCTAACCAGGTGCGACGCACTTCAGAAAGTGGGTTGCACCTTCTGGTGGCCGCCACGAAAGAAAGTGCGACGCACCAAGAGGGTTAGCGTTCCCGCCGCGTGGCCGCCACGCGAAAGCCGATCGACGCCTGAGAGTGCCACGGGCTGGCCGCGCCGCGCAGCCATGACGTTTCGGGGTCGGCCCATGAGCCACCCTTCAGCACCAGCAGCTTGGGGTCTTTGTCATAGGGGGTCAGCGTCCACTCCCAGACGTTGCCGGCCATGTCAGCCGCGCCGTAGGGGCTGTCGCCGCCGGGCGAGAAGCGGCCGACCGGCGACGTGCCGCCCAGGTGGAAGCCATAGTTGAGCAGCCCCACCCCCGGCGGCATGTTGCCCCAGGGAAAGACCCGACTGTCGCCGCCGCGGGCCGCCTTCTCCCACTCCAACTCCGTCGGCAGCCGCAGCCCGGCCCACTGGACAAAGGCCAAAGCGTCGGACGAGCTGATCTGGACAACGGGGTGGTTCCATTTGCGCTCGATGGACGAATCAGGCCCGTCGGGCTGCCGCCAGTAGGCGCCGGGCTGGCGCACCCACTGGCCGTCGTGCAGCACGCGGCCGTACCCTTTCTGCTCGGCGGTGGTGCGATAGGCCGTGGCGCGCACGAAGTGATCGAACTGGGCGTTGGTCACTTCGTAGCGGCCGATCCAGTACGCCGCCAGTTCGATAGGCTGGCGGCTTTCGCTGAAAAAGAACGGCCCACCCGGCACACGAACAAACTCAACCCGGCTACGCTCGTGCAGCCAGCGCTCATCCGATGACGCATCGGACGGCCAATCAGCCACCACGCGGAAGCCAATATAGGGCGTCAGGCGCTCGGCCTGGGCCTCCAGCCGGTAGGTGACTCTGTTATCCTCCGGCGCGAACGGCCACGCGCCGCCGCGAATGATACGCCCCTCAGGGGTGCTGCCGTCAGCGTTCGTCCACTCGGCCACGTTGCCGGCCATGTCGCCACAACCGTAGGGGCTGTCGCCCTGGGGCGAGTAGCTGCCGGTGGGCGAAGTGCCGAGCGTCGTGTGATCGCAGTTGCACACTTCGGCCGACGGAATATCGTTGCCCCAGGGGTAGTCACGGCCGTCGGTGCCGCGCGCCGCCTTCTCCCACTCCTCTTCCGTCGCCAGGCGCATCCCCGCCCATTGGCAGAACGCTTGCGCGTCTGACCAACGCACCAGCACAACGGGGTGGGTCGCCTTGCCGGGCGGGTAATCGCGGCGCTGGGGGTCCCAGTTGTAGGGCGCGGCCCACTCGGCCGCGACGTGGGGCACCGGGTGATGGGGGTTGGCGTCAAGGAAACGCTTATACTCGGCGTTGGTCACCTGATAGCGGCCGATCCAGTACGCGGCCGTGCGCGCCGTTTGCCGTTCCGGCCCATATTTGAACTCGCCGGCCGGCACGTGGGCCAAAGCCATCTGCGTCTCGGGGTGAATGCGAAACGTGGGTTGGCGCGCATACCCCTGGGGCACTGTCCTGGGCAAGACGATGGGCGGCGGCGTGGGCGGCAGAATGGGCGGCGGCGCGGACAGCGTCTCGGTGCGGTGGGGCGGTTTGGGCGGCGGCACGGGCGGGCCGGGCGTCGGCACTTTAAATGGCTTGCGGGTCGTCAACCGCTCCAGCACGCGCGGCAAATCGGCGTCGTAGTTGCCGAATGGGATGGTCTGATAGATCTGTCTCTTATACACATCTCCGAGCCCACGAGACCGTACTAGATCTCGTATGCCGTCTTCTGCTTGAAAAAAAAAAAACAAAACCACTACACAAATGGCGGCAAAAACAGTAAGCGATGATACACTCTGATAACAACCACGACAGAGAATCGGTTAACTCAACCGAGACGTACTTGCGAGTACTAGTGTCGAGCGACACAGACATCACGTCATCGATCTAGCATATGGACATAGTAGCTACACTCAGACTCTGACA
>CALLZA010000905.1 GCA_937858165.1 uncultured Ardenticatenia bacterium | reverse complement strand
TTTTCTAGTTCCAGTTTGGCCGATTTGCATCACATGTTGTCTGCGTATGGTTGCCTTGTTGTGCTGTTGCATCACCAACTAGCTAATGCGCCGTGGTCCCATCTCAAAGCTGATTACTCCTTTGATCATAATGTCATTTGTTTTTTTTCAAGCAGAAGACGGCATACGAGATCTAGTACGGTCTCGTGGGCTCGGAGATGTGTATAAGAGACAGGCCCGACAGCGTGCGGCCGCTGGGCGGCACGGTCAGGTTGTAGGCGCGGGCCAGCCGGGTAATGGAGTCGAGCAGGATGACCACATCGCGGCCCGATTCGACCAGCCGCTTGCCCCGCTCCAGAGCCATCTCGGCCACACGGCAATGGTTCTTCACCGGCTCGTCGAAGGTCGAGCTGACCACTTCGCCCTGCGTCGAGCGCTCCATGTCGGTCACCTCTTCCGGCCGCTCGCCGATGAGGACGACCATCAGGTGAATCTCCGGGTAGTTCTCGCTGACGCCGTTGGCGATCTCCTTCAGCACCGTCGTCTTGCCGGCCTTGGGCGGCGAGACGATCAGACCACGCTGGCCGCGGCCGATGGGTACGATGAGGTCAATGAGCCGCGTGGAGAGGATGTGAGGCTTCGTCTCCAGCTTCATCTTCTGGTCGGGGAAGATGGGCGTCAACGACTCATAGCGCACGCGCGTCTTCAGCATCTCCGGACTCATGCCGTTGACCGCCTCGACGCGCAGCAGGCTATAGTACTTCTCGTTGTCCTTGGGTACGCGCACCTGGCCATAGACCATATCACCGGTCTTCAGGCCGATGCGCCGAATCTGCGAGTTGGAGACGTAGATGTCGTCCTTGCCCGGCAGATAGTCTCCGGAGCGCAGGAAGCCCATCGTCTGCTTGTCGTCCTCGACGATCTCCAACACGCCACCACGGAAGTTATAGCCGCTCGACTCCGCGTCAGCCTGCATGATCCGGAAGACGAGATCCTGCTTCTTCATCGTCGTATAGCCGGGGATCTTCATGTCGCGGCCGATGTCGCGCAACTCAGTCAGTTTTTTGCTTTCCAGTTCACCAATGTCCATACACTACTTCTCTTTGGCGCAGTGCCTCCTCGATAGAGGAGCACGGCGGCCGCTTACTTATTCAGTTCCAACTATGCTTTTATGCTGATTTTCGCCCGACGAATCCTCAAGCCACACGGCAATGACGCTTAGGGTCATCGCATTGACCATCCTGTTGCTTGCGCCGCCGGCTGACAAAGCAGCCGTCATCCACGAGCAATAAGGGGGCTATAAGCAGGGGAACCAGGTCAGGCAGTTCGATAAAGCCTATCGCTATTGGTTTTGCTTGGCTTGAGGGAGCTTGAATTCAGTTCCACAGGGTGGTTCCAGAAAGCGGCCCCACTAGGTGTGGCCCCACTGCGTGGGGCCCATACTGCCGCAGAACAGCCAGCAATATGGGATGGTCACAGTATAGCACGTCCTTGACCGACGGTCAACCAACCGCCGCGCCCCTGTTAAAACCTCTTGCCTCACAATACGCTCACGCTTCTGGCGCGGGCGCGTCATCTTCTTGACGAACAAACGCCTCCACGCGTTCCACCAGCGACCGATTGCCCAGGTAGAGGGCCACGCGCTGATGGGGATGGGTCGGCACAATGTCGAGAATGGGCTGACGACCGTCGGAGGCGTAGCCGCCCGCCTGCTCAATTAAGAACGCCAATGGCCCAGCCTCATACAGCAGCCGCAGTTTGCCGTCTTTGCGGCTGCCTTCGGCCGGATAGCAGAAGATGCCGCCGCGCAACAGGTTGCGGTGGAAGTCGGCCACAAGCGAGCCGATGTAGCGCGCCGAGACGTTGGGGCTGTCGGGGTCTTTGCCCTCCAGCCAGTCGACGAACTGCTGCACCCCTGGCGACCAGCGATTGTAATACGACGCGTTGACGCTGTAGTAGGCCGGCGGCTCCGGCAGCCGCAAGTATGCGTGCGACAGCAGGAACTCGCCATACTCCGGGTTGAGCGTGAAACCGTGGACGCCCGCGCCCGTCGAATAGACCAACATCGTGCTGGCGCCATAGAGCACGTAGCCGGCCGCCACCAGATCACGGGCCGGTTGCAGCGCGTCCTCCACCCGACCGCGCCGATCATGATCGACACAGTGGTAGATGCCAAAGATAGTGCCGATGCTGACGTTGACATCGATATTGGATGAGCCGTCCAGCGGATCGAACACCAGCACATAGCTGCCCTTGGTATAGCGGTCGGGGATGGGAATCACGTCCTCGACCTCTTCAGAGACCATCAGGCACAGTCGGCCGGTGTGGTCACACAACTTGCGCATGATGTCATGAGCATAGATGTCCAGCTTCTGTTGCGACTCACCCTGCACGTTTACGCCGCCGCCCTCACCCAGAATGTCGACCAGCCCGGCGCGGTTGGTCTTGTGGGCGATGATCTTGGCCGCCAGGGCAATGTCGTAGAGCAGGTTAGTCAATTCGCCGCGGGCGTACTCCGGCTGCTGATCCAGAATAAAGCGCTCAATTGTCGTCACAGTGGACACAGGCTCTTGCTCCTTGCGTGGCAAACAGATGAGTGGCAACGACCGCTTCAGCCCGCCGGTGGGAAAAGCGGGCCGAGGAAAACAACCAGATAGTAAACGATAGCCGCCGACCAGATGAGCGAGTCAAGCCGGTCGAGCGCGCCGCCGTGGCCGGGGAACAGCTTGCCGGAGTCTTTCATGCCCGCCTCGCGCTTCAGCAGCGAGATGCTCAGGTCGCCGAACAGCCCCAGCACGCTGACGGCCAGCCCGGCCAGCCCGGCCAGCAACAGCGGCACGTCAAGGATAAGGGCAACGACGACCGCCGCCAGCGTGCCCGCCAGAATACCGCCAACGTAGCCTTCGACCGTTTTCTTGGGGCTGAGACGTGGCGAGAGGGTATGACGCCCCAGGATGCCTCGCCCGGCTATGAATGACCCGACGACATAGGCCGCCATGTCGGCCGACCAGATGCCCAGCAGTGCCACCATCGTCCATTGCATACCGTCTGTATCTTATACACATCTGACGCTGCCGACGAGCGATCTAGTGTAGATCTCGGTGGTCGCCGTATCATTAAAAAAAAAAGAACAGTAGAGACACAGCGGTCGACGCAAGTCACAAGAAAGCAGAAGATGTGAAGTAACGAGCTACAGAGAAGCGATACGACAGCAGATCAACAAAGGATACAGAACAGGTGAGAACAGTGTAAACACGACTATCAACA
>CALLZA010000904.1 GCA_937858165.1 uncultured Ardenticatenia bacterium | reverse complement strand
TTGGAGCAGAAGACGGCATACGTGGTCTAGTACGGTCTCGTGGGCTCGGAGATGGTTATAAGAGACAGCATCTGGGTCGATGACGCCGCCGGCGGCGGGGCGCGCTTCAAGTTGACGCTGCGCGAGGCCGCGCCGGAGAGTGAGACGGAGACGGGGGAGGAGCGGGATAATGGGAGTTGGCTGGAAGAGAGGGATTAGGGATTAGGGGTTAGAGATTAGGGATTAGGGGCTAGGGGAAGAATGAGCGAGCGGGCTTATTATTGGGATAGTTACACGGTTGAGTTTGCGGCCGAGGTGGTGGAGACGACGGAGATCGCGGGGCGGCCGGCGGTGCGGCTGTCGCAGACGCACTTCTACCCCACATCGGGGGGGCAGCCGCATGACACCGGCCGTCTGTTCCAGGGGAATCAAACGGCGCGGGTGGTGGACGTTGTCGTGCGCGAGAGCGACGAAGCGGTGCTGCACGTGCTCGATGCGGCCATCGCGCCGGGCATGGCGACGGGCGAGGTTGACTGGCCGCGTCGCTTCGACCACATGCAGCAGCACACCGGCCAACACATCCTCTCCCAGGCCTTCATCCGCGTGGCCGAGGCGGAAACGATCGGCTTCCACCTGAGCGGGCAGAGCGTGACGATTGACCTGGATCGCGCCGACCTGACCATTGAAGAGGTACGCGCGGCCGAGCAGTTGGCCAACGAGATTGTGGCCTATCACCGGCCCGTAAACGCGCTCGAAGTAGAGCGTGAGTACGCGGCTAAGCTGCGGCTGCGCAAGCTACCGCCGGGACGCGATGGGCGGCTGCGGCTGGTGAACATCGAGGGCTTCGACAATACGGCCTGCGGTGGGACGCACGTCAAAGGCACGGCCGAAGTGGGGCTGATCAAGGTGCTGAAGACGGAGCGGCGCGGCGCGGCCACACGGGTGGAGTTCGTCTGTGGCGGGCGGGCGGTGGCCGACTACCGGCTGAAGCACGACGTGACCCAGGAGCTTGCCGCAACACTGACCACAGGCGTGAGCGACCTCGCTCCGGCGCTGATTCGGTTGCAGGAGGAGGCGCGGCAGTTGCGGCTAGAGCTGAAGCGCGAGCGCGGGGCGCGGCTGGCGCTGGAGGCGGCGCAACTGCTCGATGGGGCCGAGACGGTTGGCGGGGCGCGGGTCGTGCGCCGGGTGCTGGTTGGCCGCGAGGTGGACGAGGCGCGGCAACTGGTGAACCTGCTGACGGCGGCCGGAGCGGTGGCCCTGCTGGGCGTGGCCGGCGAGCGGGCGCAACTGGTCTTGGGCCGCCCGGCCGAAGGGCCGGCCTTCGCCCACCTGGGCGAGGCGATCAAGCCGGCGCTGGCGGCGCTGGGCGGGGCGCGCGGCGGCGGCGGCCCTACGTCGGCCCAGGGCGGCGGCCCGGCGGCCGGCGAGGCGGCGGTGGCTGCGGCCCTCGAGGCGGCCGTCGCTTGGTTGCGAACAGCGTCGAACACTGTAGAATGAGAAGTAGCGGAAGAGAAAGCGGAAGTAGCGGGAGAAAAGGGAGAAAGAGGAGATGGCGGCACGCGACAGTAACGCCGCGCAGGCCCTTCAGGGCGTGCCTTTCTTTGCCAATTTGCACGAAGACCACGCTGGCGAACTGGCCGGCAAGCTCGTGCCGCGGCGCTTTGGCCCCAATCAGGTCATCTTTCATCTGGGCGACCCCGGCGGGCTGCTCTATCTCATTAGCCGGGGCAAGGTCAAGATCAGCCACACCACGTCCGACGGTCAGGAGGTCGTGCTGGCCATCCTGGGGCCGGGCGACTTCTTTGGCGAGATGGCCCTGCTGGACGATTCGCCGCGCTCGGCGACGGCCGTAGCCCTGGAGCCGACCGAGACGTGGACACTCCATCGCGGCGAGTTCATGTCCTATCTCAGCGACAACCCCGACTTCACCCTGCACGTGCTGAAGACGCTGGCCCGCCACATCCGCCGTCTGAACACGCAATTGGCCGACATCTTTTTCCTTGACCTGCCCGGCCGGCTGGCGCGGGTGCTGCTCAATCTGGCCGAGCAGTACGGGCGCAAGATGCCCGACGGCACGTTGATCGACCTGTCGCTGACCCAGACCGACCTGGCCGAAATGACCGGGGCGACGCGGGTCAGCATCAACAAGGCCCTCGGCCGCTTCCGGCGCGCCGGCTGGATTCGCGTCAACGGCCGCCGCGTGACCGTGCTCGACCGCAAGGCGTTGGAGGAGTTGATTGAGGTGTCGGGGGGAGAGTAATTAGTAATTAGGAATTACGAATTAGGAATTCAGAGATAGACGTGACGAGCGATCAGTTATTAACGACCTACGACTAACGACCACCAACAACTGGCAACTGATAACTGACCTAGTAACTACTGCCAACTTTCCCTTAGAATCAGTCAAAAGAACTACGCGGTTGGGACGCATGTTGTGTATAAACATGAGATTGCGCGCTGAATGGGTGGCGGTTCGGTGACGGCCGCGGCGCAGCCCGACAGGCGACACAGCAGATGACACTGAAGACGAGCGTATGAGTGTGACCGGTCTGGAGAACGAACCTGAAGTGAGTGACGAGACGGCCGTCGTGCCCGCGCCGCGCACTAAGTCGCGGGCGGAGGTGGCCGTCGTCGTGGGGTTGCTGATCATTCTGGCCCTGGGGGCTTACTTCCGCTTCGTCGGCCTGAACTGGGACAGAGACAGCCACCTGCACCCCGACGAACGCTTTCTGACGATGGTCGGCAGCGCCATCAGCAGCGTGGACAACCCACTCGACTATCTGCGCACCTCCATCGCCACGCTGAACCCCTATAACTTCGGCTACTCCCTCTACGTCTACGGCAACTTCCCGATGACCGTAACACGCGTCGCGGCCGAGTGGGCGACGGGCGTGTGCGACGCAGCGGCCGGCGCGGGCGGGGAGAGGCCAGGGTGGTGCCGCCACACCTATAGCGGCTATGACGGCGTGCAATTAGTCGGCCGCTTCCTGTCGGCCCTGGTCGATCTCGTGGCTGTCTTCTTCACCTTCCTAATCGCCCGGCGGCTCTACGACTGGCGAGCGGGACTGTTCGCGGCCCTGCTGCTGGCCCCTGTCTCTTATACACATCTGACGCTGCCGACGAGCGATCTAGTGTAGATCTCGGTGGTCGCCGTCTCATTAAAAAAAAACAATCTATCATGCAGCCTACCAGTCGACGCATCACCAGGCCAGACACTCGACAAAACTACAACAACCAAAACGTAAACACGCCACCAGACAAACA
>CALLZA010000903.1 GCA_937858165.1 uncultured Ardenticatenia bacterium | reverse complement strand
GACCAGTGAGCACAGCGTGCGTGACTTGGAGGCGTAGTTAGGCGGTGAGAGTCGGCGCGAAGCGTGAAATACTGGGTGTAGCGCACTGTGTTTTTTTGTCAAGCAGAAGGCGGCATACGAGATCTAGTACGGTCTCGTGGGCTCGGAGATGTGTATAAGAGACAGGTGGTACGTCATCCCCGCCGACCGCAAGTGGCACCGTGACTGGCTGCTGACCCACCTGGCGACCGAAACGTTGCGCGAGATGAACCCGCACTATCCGCCCACGGAGTTCGACGTGGCGGCGGAGACAGCGCGGGTCATGGCTTCTTGAAGGGGCGAACGCGGGCTTTAGAGGACGCCAAGGCAGGAGCGGGCCAGAGCAGTAGCAACTGTGCGCGGGCGGGCGCGTATAGTGGATATCTAGTGACAGGAGGTTCGTCATGTGTTGTGTCGTCAGTCTGCTCGTCTTCATTGGTCCGCGTATCGCGGCCATTGCCTGGTATCTGACGGACGGGGCGCGCTGGAACGCCGCGTTCAACAACATTCTGTGGCCCATCCTCGGTGTGCTCTTCCTGCCCTGGACAACGCTGGCCTACGTACTCATGTCCCCTGGTGGGGTGGATGGGCTGCAGTGGCTGGTCGTGGGCTTTGGCGTGTTGCTCGACCTGGGCGCGCTGGGTGGCGGCGGCTATAGCAACCGCAACCGCGGTCGATAAGTGGGTGGCGAAGCGAAAGGCGCGCCGCGGCGGGCGTTGAGCCAGCCGCGGGCGCTGTTACATCTGGAGGGGGCGGCCGTGTTGCTGTTGGCAACGGCCGCCTTCTTTCGTCTGGGCCAACCGTGGTGGCTGTTCTTGTTGCTGCTCCTGGCCCCCGACTTGAGCCTGCTCGGCCTGCTGGCCGGGCCGCGCGCCGGCGCTCTGATCTACAATGCGGTGCACACGATGGTCGGGCCGCTGGCGCTGCTGGGCGGCGGCTGGTGGCTGGGCGGCGGCCAGAGCGCGGCGGTGGCCGTGGCCCTCGTCTGGCTGGCCCACATCGGCCTGGATCGAATGGTGGGGTATGGGTTGCGCTATCCGGATTCGGAGCAGCGAACCCACTTCGATCCCCTCTAGTCCAATCGGCCCAATCTGCGGATAATCACTCCTCATGCACATTCTCGTAACCAACGACGACGGCGTCCACGCGCCGGGGCTGGCCGCCCTGGCCGACGCCATGAAACCCCTCGGCCGCGTCACCATTCTGGCCCCCGACCACAACTGGTCCGGCGGCGGCCACGTCAAGACGCTCCACCGCCCGCTGCGCGTCATGGAGACGACGTTGGGCGACGGCACACCCGCCCTGATGAGTGACGGCGCGCCGTCGGACTGTGTGGCCCTGGCGCTGCTCGGTCGCGTGGCGGAGAAGATCGACCTGGTCGTCTCCGGCATCAATACCTACGGCAACCTGGGCCACGACGTGACCTATAGCGGCACGGTGACGGCGGCGATGGAGGCGGTCATTGCCGGCGTGCCCGGCTTCGCCTTCTCGCTGGCCGCCGACGACACGACGAGCGACCGCGACTACGCCACGGCCGCCGGCTACGCCGGGCGCATCGTCGCCGCGGCCGTGGCCCAGGGGCTGACGCGCGACCTGCTGCTCAACGTCAACGTGCCCTGCCG
>CALLZA010000902.1 GCA_937858165.1 uncultured Ardenticatenia bacterium | reverse complement strand
TGGTGTGCTTCTGTTTGTGTTTGTCATGTTATGTATCTTATGTAGAGTTATTTTTTTTTTTTTTTAATGATACGGCGACCCCCGAGAACTACACTAGATCGCTCGGCGGCAGCGTCAGATGTGTATAAGAGACAGGGCCAAGGACGACGAAGGGCGCTATGACCCGACGCCGGCCAGCTACACCTGGACCATCGACGCCACCGGCCCGGAGACGACGATCACCACCAAACCGGCCGACCCGTCCAACGACGCCACGCCCGACTTCGCCTTCACCAGCGACGACCCCGGCGCGTACTTCTACTGCCAGACCGATGCCAACGGCTGGTTCCCGTGCGGCGGCAGCAGCATCACCTACTACAACCTGTTCGAGGGTGTCCACACCTTCTACGTCAAGGCCGAGGACGCGTTGGGCAACGTCGATCCCACTCCGGCTACGTGGTCGTGGACAATGGACCTGACCGCGCCCGACACGACCCTCACCGGCCAGCCGGCGGCCGTCGCCACGAGCGAGGCCACGTTCACATTCACCAGCACCGAGGACGGCACGTTCGAATGCAAGCTCGACAGCGCCGCCTTCGTCGCCTGCACAACGCCCCGGAGCTACGCCGGTCTGTCCGATGGCAACCACACGTTTCAGGTTCGCGCCCGCGACGCGGCGACCAACAGCGACGCCACGCCAGCCACTTACACCTGGACAGTTGACACCACGCCGCCGGATACGACCCTGACGGCGACGCCGCCCAACCCATCGTCCAGCGCCGACGCCGCCTTTGGCTTCACCGGCAGCGACAGCAGCGCGGGCGTGGCACGGTTCGAGTGCCAGCTGGACAGTGACGCATGGGCGACCTGCGTCAGCCCCAGGACTTACAGCGGTCTGAGCGAAGGCGACCACACCTTCAGGGTGCGGGCCATCGACGGCGCCGGCAACAGCGATGCCTCGCCGGCCGAACACACCTGGACGATCGCCCTCCCGCAGCCGCCGGACACGACCCTCACCAGCGCGCCGCCGGTGCTGAGCAACAGCGCCACGGCGTCGTTCACTTTCAGCAGCAACGCGAGCAGCAGTACCTTCGAGTGTCAGCTCGACAGCGCGCCCTTCGCCGCCTGCACGACACCCACCAGCTACAGCGGCCTGACGGACGGCAGCCACACTTTCCAGGTGCGAGCCAGAAACGCGAGCGGCCAGACCGACCCGACACCGGCCAGCTTCGTCTGGACGATCGACACCGCCGCCCCATCAGTGACGCTGGACGGCAAACCGTCGGCGTTGACCAACGTCCCCACGGCGACGTTCACCTTTAGCAGCACCGAAGCCGGGGCGACGTTCGAGTGCCGCCTCAACAATGGCGCGTGGGTCGCCTGCGCCAGCCCCCAGTCGTACCCGAACCTGGCCGACGGCGGCCACACCTTCGACGTGCGAGCCAAAGACGCCGCAGGAAACACCTCCAACCCCATCAGCCACGCCTGGACGGTGGATACGGTCCCGCCGGAGACGACCATCATCAGCGGCCCACCCACCCCCTCCACCACGACTGACGCCACCTTCACCTTTAGCAGCAACGAGGTTGGGGTCACCTTCACCTGCCAGCTCGACGGCGGGGCGGTCGCGGCCTGCGCCAGCCCCACGACCTACACCGGCCTGGCCGATGGGAGCCATACCTTCACTGTCTGGGCCGGCGACGCCGCCGGCAACGCTGACGCCAGCCCGGCGACCGGCGCGTGGACTATCGATACCGTCGGCCCGGGTACGACTATCAACAGTGGCCCGGCGGGCGTGACCGGCGACAATGACCCGTCTTTCACCTTTAGCAGCGAGGCGGGGGCGACGTTTGAGTGCCGGCTCGACGCCGACACCTGGGCCGTCTGCCACAGCCCTAGAAGCTTTACTGACCTGATCGACGGCGACCACACCTTCCACGTCCGCGCCACCGACATCGCCGGCAACAGTGGCCCAGCGGCCGAACGCGCCTTCACCATCGACGCCAGCGCGCCGACGGTCACCATCGACACCTACCCACCGGCGCTGACCAACGCCACCGCCGCTTCCTTCTCCTTTAGCGGCGAAGCGGGCGCAACGTTCGCCTGCAAGCTCGACGATGGAACGTTCGCCGCGTGCGCCAGCCCGCAGCAGTACCCTGGTCTGGCCGATGGCCAACACACATTCACCGTCCAGGCGACCGACGCCGCTGGCAACAGCGGCGAGGCGGCCTACGCCTGGACCATCGACACCGCGCCACCGGACACAACCATCATCCTGGCCCCACCCAACCCATCCTCCAGCCCCGACGCGCAGTTCGAGTTTAGCAGCGAAGCGGGCGCAACCTTCGCGTGCCGGCTGGATGGCGGCGCGTGGGCGGCCTGCGTCAGCCCCGTGACCGTCGCCGGCCTGAGCGAGGGCAGCCACACCTTTGAGGTGCGCGGCACCGACGCGGCGGGCAACACCGGCCCGGCCGCCGGCCACACGTGGACGATCGACCTGCCCGCGCCGATGGCCGTCTACGTGACGGCCGCCGGCGGCAAGGTCACCAACGGGCCGACCTACCAGAAGAACGACATCCTCAAGTGGGACGGCAGCGCCTGGTCGGTCTGGTTCGACGGCGCGAGCGCGGGCATGCTGGCCACGGCCGACATCATCGCCTTCGACGTGGACGACGACAGCGACGGCTCGGCCTGGATCACCATCCGCCAGGCGCAGAAGCTGCCCGGCCTCGGCAAGACGCAGCCGACGCAGATCGTCCACACCAATGGCGCGACGTGGACCCTCTTCTTTGACGGCGGTGACGTGGGGCTAAAAACGACCGGCGAGCGCATCAACGGGCTGGAAGTGCTGCCCGGCAGCGTCTCCCCCATTGGCAGCGGCTGCCAGTACTACCTGCTCATCAGCACCATCGCCGGCGGCGGCGTGCCCGTCGGCGCGACCAACGTCAACTTCACCGGCGAGGACGTGCTCGGCTTCTGCATGACCCAGAGCGGCACGAATACCGCCGGCACGTGGCACATCCGCTTCGAGGGGCAGAGCGAGGGGCTACAGAAGAACAACAACCTGGGCCTGAGCGCCTCCGACGACGCGGCCACGCTCTACTTCACGGTGAAGAGCAACTTCACCGGTGACGGCGGCCTCGTTCGCCCGTCGCAACTGTTCAGCTTCAGCGGCGGGGTCTTCAGCGGCCCGCTGTGGAAGGCCGCCGACCACGGGCTGACCCAGCAGGTTGACGGTATCGACGTGGTAGGCGACACACCATAAGCAATTACGAATTACGAATGAAGATCACTCTTCATTCGTAATTCGTAATTCCTAAACGATCCCCAACGCCACTTCCCGCTCGCGCCGGAACTGGCGCGTGTACAGGTTGTAGTAGTGGCCGCCGGCGCGGATCAGCTCGGCGTGCGTGCCCTGCTCGGCAATGCGGCCGTCCTCGATGACCAGGATGCGGCTGGCGCGCTTGATCGTGCTCAGCCGGTGGGCGATAACGAAGCTCGTCCGCCCATCCATCATCGTCTCCATGCCGCGCTGGATAAGCGCCTCGGTCAGCGTGTCCACTGAGCTGGTCGCTTCGTCCATGATGAACAGGTCCGGGTCGGCCAGGATAGCCCGCGCCAGGCTGATGAGCTGCTTCTGGCCGACGGAGAGCTTGCTGCCGCCCTCGCCCACCTGTTCGTCGTAGCCGTTCTCCAGCGTGACGATGAAGTCGTGCGCCCCGGCCAGCCGCGCCGCGTCCACCAGGTCGTCGTCGCTGGCGCCCAGACGGCCGTAGCGCAGGTTTTCGCGGATCGTCCCACTGAACAGGTGCGGCGTCTGGAGCACCATGCCGATCCGGCTCTGGATGGCGTGCTGCGTCAGGTCCGTGTAGTCGTGGTCGCCGAACAGGATGCGCCCTTCCTTTGGCTCATAGAAGCGGCACAGCAGATTGACGATGGTCGACTTGCCGCCGCCCGTCGGACCAACAAGGGCAATAGTGTCGCCCGGCCGCACGCGCAAGTTAAAGTGCTTCAACACCGGCTTGTCCTTCTCATAGTAGAAGGTCACGTCGTCGAAAACGATGTCCCCTTCCAGGTGCGCCGTCTCCAGCGCCCCAGGCTTGTCCATCACCTCCGGCACCGCGTCGAGCAGCGAAAAGACGCGCTCGCCGCTGGCGATCGACTGCTGCATCTGGGCGAAGACGCGCGCCATCTCCTGCACCGGCCAGATCATGAACGTCACGTAGCCGATGAACGCCTGAATCTGCCCCACCGTCGTCTCGCCGCGCAAGGCCAGCAAGCCGCCGTAGAAGATGACCGCGGCCACGCCCAGGGCGCTGATGAACTGCACCGCCGGCAAGAACAGGGCCGAGAGGACGTTGGCCCGGTACGACGCGTTGAACATCATGCCGGTCAGCTTCTGGAAGTCGCGCAGGTCCTTGTCCTCGCGAGCCAGCGACTTCGTGACGCGCACGCCGGTAATGTTCTCGTTGTAGGCGCCGGTGATCTTCGAGTTGATCCGCCGCACCTCGCGGAACTGCACCAGAATGAGCCGCCGAAAGTAGACGGCCACGCCGACCAGCAGCGGGATGGTGATCATGACCAGCAGCGCCAGCCGCCAGTTGATGAACAGCATGAAGCCCGACGCCACCAGCACGCTGGTGATGCCCCAGGTGACGTCGAGCAACCCCCACGTCACCAGGTCGGCGATGCGCTCCGTGTCCGACGTGACGCGCGACATGATCCAGCCGACGGCCGTCTTGTCGAAGTAGCTGAACGTCAACTCCTGCAAGTGGTGAAACAGCTTGCGCCGCAGGTCGTAGCGCACCTTCTCGCCCAACAGACCGGTGATGAAGATGAAGCCGAAGACGATGCCGGCCGAGATGATGCTCAGGATGGCGTAATTCGTCAGGATCGACCGCAGCGCCACCGGGTCCTGGGGCAGGATGGCGTCGTCCACCAGCTGCTTGCCAAAGTAGGTGAAGATGGAGTCAGAGATGGTGATCAGCACCACCAGACTCAGGAAGAAGACGACCAGCCGCCAGTAGGGAACCACCTGCTGGAGGATGCGCGTCACCGTCCGGCTACTGAAGCGAGTATTGGTCTCGTCGTCCTCAAAAACTTCTTCTTCCATGATGACCCTCTTGTTAGGTTCTAGGTTCTAGGTTCTAGGTTCTAGGGGAAAACACCTTCCCTAGCCCTGGAACCTGGAACCTGGTCCCTATCCCAACGGCTGCGCCTCACGCACGGCCGACAAATCCTGCTCCAACTCGTCCTCGATCTGCGACTGCAAATCGTAGATACGCCGGTAGGTGCCTTCCTGCTCCAGCAGCTCCTCGTGCGTGCCGCTCTGAACGATGCGCCCCTTGTCCAGGACGACGATCAGGTCGGCATACATGACTGTCTGCACCCGGTGGGCGATGATGAACGTCGTCCGCCCGGGCATCAGCTCTTCCAGCGCGTCGCGGATGGCCGCCTCGGTCTCCGTGTCCACCGACGACGTGGCATCGTCGAGGATGAGAATGGCCGGGTCCTTCAACAGCGTGCGCGCCAGCGTCACGCGCTGCTTCTGGCCGCCGCTGAGCGTTACGCCCTTCTCGCCGACGACGGTGTCATACCCTTCGGGGAAGCGCAGGATGACGTCGTGGACAGCCGCCGCCTGGGCGGCGCGATAGACGTCCTCGTCCGTCACTTCGCGGTGGACGCCGTACATGATGTTCTCTTTGATCGTCCGCGAGAACAGGAACGGCTCCTGGAGGACGAAGCCGATCTGCTCGCGCAGGTCGCGACGGGTGTAGTCGCGCAGCTCGACGCCGTCGATGCGGATGCTGCCCTGATACTCGTAGAAACGCGGCAGCAGGTTGACCAGCGACGTCTTGCCGCTGCCGGTCGCGCCGACCAGCGCCACCGCCTGCCCCGGCTCGACGCGGAAGGTGATGCCGTTGAGCACGGCCATATCCTCGGCGTAGGCAAAGCGCACGTCGTCGAAGACGACCTCGCCCTTGATGCGGCCGTCGGGCCGGAACGTGCCCACGTCCAGCGGCTCGCGGTCGACGCGGATGATCTCCGACACGCGGTCGAACGACACCAGGGCCATCGACATCTGCACGATGAGGCGGCCGATATTGCGGATGGGCCACATGATCCACGTCAGCATGCCCATGTAGGCCAGGAACGTGCCGACGGTGATCGTGCCGTTGATGGCCATCGTCGCGCCCACGGCGTAGCCGATGACCAGTTGCACGCCGACGATAATGTCGGTCGACGGCCAGTAGATGGCGTGGAGCAACAGCAGCCGCCGCCCGCTGACGTAGCGCCCGCGGTTGGTCACCTCGAACTTCTCGCGCTCGTACTCTTGCCGGGCAAAGGCGCGCACCACGCGCACGCCGCTCAGGTTCTCCTGCAACGTCGTCGAGAGTTTCGCTTCCTCTTCCTGGAAAACCTCGTAGCGCTGGCCGATCTTGCGGAAGAAGTAGATCGAGATGCCCACAACCAGCGGCACAACGACAACCGAGATGAGCGCCAACCGGACGTTGAGCGTCAGCAAGGCGGCGAAGTTGACAATGAAGAGCATGACGATGCGGCCGAGGCCGATCGACTCTTCACCGAAGAAGCGCCGCAGCGTGTCCACGTCCGATGTCGAGCGCTGGATCAGGTCGCCGGTTGGCGTCTTGTCATGGTAGGTGAACGTCAGGCGCTGCACGTGATCGTACAGGTAGTCGCGCAAACGGCGGATGACGCTCTCCGAGGTCTTGGCCGCCCAACGACCGCCCATGAACGTGAACGTCCCCTGGGCCACAGCCAGCCCCAGGAACCCGGCAGCCACCCACGGCAACATACCCCGCATCGCCTCGACGCCCAACACGTCATCGACAAAGTAGGCCAACAGGTAGTAGAACACCGTCTGGCAGACGGCGGCCAGCCCAACGGACAGGAAGGCGCCGACGAAGATGGCCCGGTAACCGGTGAGCATCCGCCACATGCCGACAATGCGACGCTTAGACAGCGTTGACTTCAGATCGAGTTCACTATTCATGATGACACTCGTAGATTGCCGCCAGGGCGGCCGGCCGCCGGAGCGGCATTATTAGGGATCAGGCGGCCCACGAAGGGCCAGGGACAGACGTCAAAGGTTCGCGGCAGCGCAAACCGGCCCGCAAGGCGGGCAAGAGTACGGGGGTGGCCGAAGCCGGGGTTATGTCAGAGGATTAAAACCGTCATAGTCGCACCTGACGTAAAGTCGCCGGGGAAACCTTCCCCGGCGGGCAGTGGGTTCGCCAGTGTGTCAACTGGTAAAGCGCATTCGGTATTATGCTATTGTAGACGAGAAATGGCAAGGGGAGTGTAAAGTAGTTGACAGTTGTCAGTGGCTAGTTGTCAGTTGGGAAACGCGCAGACCTGACAGGTGGGCGACTTCGAGGTTCGTTCCCGTTGGCGAGGGGTCGCCCACCTGTCAGGTCTGTAATGCGCGGCGGGGTCAGGCGGGTTGACCAGCAGGCCAGGCCAACCGCCCGAGCCACGCCCGCACGCGGGCCCCGCCCCGGGCGCGCCCCCCACGGCCGCGCCCCAACAC
>CALLZA010000901.1 GCA_937858165.1 uncultured Ardenticatenia bacterium | reverse complement strand
TGGTATTGTAGCTCAGTGGCGTGCCCTCTGGTGTAGCCTGTTGTACGTAGTTGTGCACGCTCTCTCGAGCTGGCGTGTCTCTGTTGCCACGAGGAGGGTGGGGGGGGGGGGGGGGGTGGTGTGTTTTTTTTTTAATGATCCGGCGACCACCGAGATCTACACTAGATCGCTCGTCGGCAGCGTCAGATGTGTATAAGAGACAGACACCATCCAGCAGTTCCTTGGCCGGCTACCATTCTTCCTGGCCGTCAGCCGTGACCGGCTGCGCGACGACCCGCAGGGCGCGGCCGACATCCTCGACCGCTGCCTGACCGATGTGGAGGACGCCGCGACCATGCTGCGCCGCATTCGTGTCAACCTCGCGCCCACGCAGTTGGAGTCGAACCTGCGCTACGCGCTGGAAGGGTTGACCGGCCACGTCCGCCAGCGGTCGGGGCTGGCCGTGTCGCTGTCGGCGCCGCCCGATCTGGACGACGCCCTAACCCCGCAGACGCGACACGCCCTCTACCGCGTGATCCAGCAGGCGTTGGACAACACCGTGGCCCACGCCGAGGCCAGCGCGGCCACGGTGACGCTGGCGCGAGAGGACGGCCGTATCCTCTTCGCCGTGCGCGACGACGGCCGCGGTTCATCGGCCGAGACGCGCCAGGCGGCGCAACAGGCGGGCAGCTTCGGCCTGAAGTCGATGGCCACGCGGCTGGAGATGTCGGGCGGGGCTTTGGAGTTCGACTCCGCGCCCGGCGCGGGGACGACGGTGGCCGGCTGGGTTCCCGCGGCCGGTGATCGGCTGTCGAACGTGCTATAATGTGGGCGTGTGGGTTGCCCTAGCAGGCAGAACCGCCAGGAAGAGACGTGATTGCCGAACGGGTATTGACGACGACAGAGCGAGAGGGGTCAGAACCGGATACGTTGCCGCGCCGCCGTTTCACCGTGGAAGAGTACGAACAGTTGGTGCAGGTCGGCATACTGGCGGACGATGAGCGAGTGGAGTTACTGGAAGGGGAGCTGATCGAGATGAGTCCGATCAATCTGTCACACGTGCTGGCCGTGAATCGACTCACCCACTTACTTGCGTTGCGCCTGGCTCAACGAGCCGTCCTCAGCATCCAGAACCCTGTGCGACTGACTAAGAGGACCATGCCCCAGCCAGATGTGGCCCTTTGGCGTCTACAACAGGATGAGTATCGCTCTGGCTTGCCTGGGCCGGAGGACATCTTGCTCATCATCGAAGTGGCTGACTCCTCAATAGAGTATGATCGCGGTGGCAAGTCGTTGCTCTATGCGCGCGCCGGCATTCAGGAGTACTGGATTGTCAATCTGCCTGAGAAGGTGTTGGAAGTTCATCGCCAGCCGCGCGAGGGACTTTACCGTTCCATCTTGCGCCTGACGACCGGCGATGAGGTTGATTTGTTGGCCTTCCCTGATGCCACGCTTTCTGTCGCCGCTATCCTGGGCGCGGAAACCCCTGCCGAACGCGAGGCCGAGAGCGATAAGAAGTGATTAGCTGTTCCCCCAATCTGCGAATCACCTCTCTTCAATTTGTGGAATCTGCATAATCGGTGGTTCCAACCTCTTTGACCAACTTCTCCGCCAACAACCGCGCCCCCGCCGGCGTCAGGTGGACGGGTGTGTCGGTGAACTCGTCGGGCGGGA
Source organism: uncultured Ardenticatenia bacterium (assembly GCA_937858165.1). Lineage (GTDB taxonomy): Bacteria > Chloroflexota > Anaerolineae > Promineifilales > Promineifilaceae > Promineifilum. The sequence goes on along the minus strand of CALLZA010000901.1, from coordinate 1,072 downwards.
TGGCGTCCCACAGGTCAACGTAGCGCCACCCCTCGGCCGCTGCCGCCCGCGCCAATCGCTCACGGTACTGGTCATAGGCCCAGCGCGGGTAGAAGCTGTTGTAACGCACATTGCTGTTGGCCCCATCGCTGATGAAGATGGGTTCATTGATGACGACGACCGGCACGCCGCCCGCGCGTGCCACCCCGGCCCGCAGCACGTCGAACGTCAAATCGTCGTCGGTCAACGGCCGCGGCCCGGCTATGTCGAGCCAGCTCTCGTCGGCATCCAGATCGCTCTGGCGGAGCGGGATGTCGGCCGGGATGGCCTGGTCAATGCCTGTGGCCGCCCAGGCCAGGGCCAGCGCTTGCAGCCGCAGCAGGTCGGCCAGATCGCGGCGGCGGGCGACGAGCGTCTCGTCCAGCCGGGTGCGGACGACGAGGCGCGAGTCGAACGGATCGAGGGCCAGGTTGTAGCGGGCGATGAGGTCACGCACGTGGTCGGCGTTCTGTTGCAGCAGGGGGTGGTCGAACTGCCGGCCGCGGGCCAATGAGTGCAGCGTAACCGGCCAGAGGATGAGGTCGGCGTCATCGCTCAGGGCCGTATCCAGCAGCAACAGGTCTTTCGTCAGCGACAGGACAGGGTAGCCCAGGTTGTAGACGACGACACGGCGGCCGTCGGCGGCGCGCAGCCCTAGGTCATTGAGCTGGCCGGCCAGTGTCGCCTCGTGGCGCAGGAACCAGCCCCACGTGCCGGAGTCGCCGATGAGCAGGACGCGAAACTCGTCGGCCGCCTTGGGCCGGGCCAACTCGTGGGCGGCGAACATGGCCGGCAGGTTGTTGAGCGTCAGGTTGTAGTCGTTGGCCGGCACCTCGCCATAGGGCAGGCGCTGTCTCTTATACACATCTGACGCTGCCGACGAGCGATCTAGTGTAGATCTCGGTGGTCGCCGTATCATTAAAAAAAAAAATAAAGCAACATAAACAAACACGCCGAGCAAACACGAACAAACACGTAGCTCACGTATGCACTCGATCACGAAGAAGACAAAAGACAACGACGAAAGAACCAGGAGCATCACGTCCGACAGACG
>CALLZA010000900.1 GCA_937858165.1 uncultured Ardenticatenia bacterium | reverse complement strand
CCAGGCTCGCGGTGAGCAGGTGGAGGGGGACTACATCAACCGCCCCATGACGCGCGATGAGTACGAGGCGTTCGTCGACGCCCTGCTGAGCGCCGAAACCATCGTCCTCAAGCAGTTCGAGCGCGAAGACCCCCACTTCTTCGAGGGGTGTATGCCCGTCGAGGCGCTGGCCCGGCGCGGGCGCGAGGCGCTGGCCTTTGGGCCAATGCGGCCGGTGGGCCTGATCGATCCGCGCAATGGGCAGCGGCCGTATGCCGTCGTCCAGTTGCGCCAGGACAACCTCATCGGCACGCTCTACAACCTGGTCGGCTTCCAGACCAACCTGAAGTGGCCCGACCAGAAGCGCGTGCTGCGGCTCATCCCCGGGTTGGCCCAGGCCGAGTTTGTCCGCTATGGCATGATGCACCGCAACACCTACGTCAACGCCCCGGCGCTACTCCAGCCGACGCTGCAATATCGCAACCGGGCTGACCTCTTCTTTGCCGGGCAGATCGTCGGCGTAGAGGGGTACGTGGGCAACGCCGGGACGGGGCTGCTGGCCGGGGTCAACGCCGCGCGGCTGTTGACCGGCGGCCACCCGCTCATCCTGCCGCCGGCGACGATGCTGGGCGCGCTGTGCCACTACGTCACCCACGCCGCGGCCAAGGAGTTCCAGCCGATGAAGGCCAACTTCGGCATTCTGCCGCCGCTACCGTCGCGACCGGGCAAGCACGACAGCGGCCGCCTCTACGCCGAGCGCGCCCTGACCGCCCTGCGTCGCTTTGCGCGGGAGCACGGGCTGCGGTACGATCAAGCCTTGGCCGCCCCGACCGTTCAGACCGCTACAGAATGAGTTATCCGCAGATTGGAGAGAAGAGCCTCACGCAAAGATCGCTAAGGGCGCAAAGCACGCTAAGAGTACTTCTTTGCGCTCTTCGCGTCCTTGGCGATCTTTGCGTGAGGTCTTTCCCAGTGAGAGAGTCATGGAAATATCAGTCGAAACCACCATTACCACCGTCGTCGTCTATCCCGACCGGGCGCGGGTGACGTGTCGCGGGCAGGCGGAGTTGACCGCCGGGCTACATCCTGTCTCTTATACACATCTCCGAGCCCACGAGACCGTACTAGATCTCGTATGCCGTCTTCTGCTTGAAAAAAACAACACACCACAAA
>CALLZA010000899.1 GCA_937858165.1 uncultured Ardenticatenia bacterium | reverse complement strand
CGTGTGCTCGTACACTGTGTGCGCTACCTGTGTTGTTTATGTTTAGAGTGCGTCTTCAATGAGTGTCTCCGGACTCATTGTGTTCGATTCGGATACGTCGCTTGTTCTTTGCATCGTCCAGGTCCTCTGCGGACCGACTTTGTTGTTTTTTTTAATGATACGGCGACCACCGAGATCTACACTAGATCGCTCGTCGGCAGCGTCAGATGTGTATAAGAGACAGGACTGGGCCTCTTCTTCGGCCCGCGCGCCGTGGCGCTGATCGGCGACGATCAACTGCTGGTGACCGACACCGGCAACCACCGCCTGCAACTGATGGATCGCGAAGGCAACTTCATCAGCCAGGTCGGCGGCTTCGGCAACCAGCCGGGGCAGTTCAACGAGCCGGTTGGGTTGGCCGTCGCGCCGGATGGGTCGATCTACGTGGCCGACACGTGGAACGGCCGCATCCAGCGCCTGTCGGCCGATCTGGTTGCCGCGGGCGAGTGGCGGGTCGAGGCGTGGTTTGGGCAGTCGATCAACAACAAGCCCTATCTAGCCGTCGATGACGCCGGGCGCGTCTACATGACCGACCCCGAAGGGTATCGCGTGCTCATCTTCAGCCCCAGCGGGGCGTATCTGAACCGCTTCGGCCAGTTCGGTACCGACCTGAACAGCCTGGGCTTGCCCAACGGGTTGGCCTTCGACGCCGGCGGCAATCTGTGGCTGGCCGACGCGGGCAACCACCGTGTGCTGAAGTACCCCTCCATCTTCGGCGCGGCGGTCGTGCCCGCGGAACTACCACTCGACGAGGCCGAGGAGTTCGGCGTTTCGCCCACGGTCGAAGAACCACTACCGACGGAGGCGGCGCCGACTGACTAATCGACAACAGGAGGAGGGCGTGAACCGCATTGTCAGCGAGCAATATGGGCTGTTTCGCCTCTACCAGCGTCTGCGCGATCAGCTGCTGGCGACCTTAACCGACGCCGATCTGGCCTTCACACCGGGCGGGGCTAATCCGCCGCTGGGCGAGCTGTGTCTGGAGATCGGCGAGACGGAGCGGGCCTACATCGACTCGTTCCGCAACTTCAGCCAACGCTTCGACTACCGCCAGGGCGATCGGTCGTTGGCCGGCAGCGTGCCCGGGCTACAAGCGTGGTATGAGCAGTTGGACGCCGAGCTATATGCCGCCGTGGCCGCGCTCAGCGATGAGGAGATCGCCAACCGGCCCATCGACCGGGGCAACGGCTTTCTGGTGCCGGCCAACGTGCAGTTGCACATCTACCAGGAAGCACTGATCATCTTCTATGGTAAGGTCACCGTTTACTTGAAGCTATTGGGCAAGCCGATGTCGGCCCAGTGGCAACACTGGATTGGCTAATATAAAAAACATCCACAGATGACACAGATTTCTCAGAGGTATATCTGTGAAATCTGTGGCCGTTTTCTCTATAAGGCGCGACTGGGGTTATGAGCAACCTACCCATCAAACTGCAAACGATCGTCGAGGAGTTCAGCCTGCTGGAGGGCCGGGAAAAGCTGGAGTACCTGTTGGAGTTGGCCGACCGTCTGCCGCCGCTGCCGGAGTGGCTGCTGGCGCGGCGCAACAGCATGGATATGGTGCACGAGTGCATGACGGCCGTCTTCATCTATGCCGAGAAGGAGGCCGACGGCGGCGTACGCTTCTACATCGACGTGCCGCCCGAAGGGCCGACGGTGCGCGGCTATGCCACCATCTTGCAGGAAGGGCTGAGCGGCGAGACGGCAGCGACCATTGCCGCAGTGCCGACGGAGTTCTACTTGCAGATGGGGTTGCAACAGGTGTTGAGCGGGCAGCGTCTCAACGGTATTGGGGCCATCCTTGAGCACATGAAGCGCTTGGCAGCTGAGGCTCAGCCGGCCACCGCCCGCCCCTAACGGTCAGTAGACCCTCACTCAATTGTTGAGCGTGGAGACGTTCCGGCGGAACGTCTCCACTTCTCTAACGGTCGCGTTCCAACACCAGGTTCGTCAGCGCTTCCAATTCATCGCGGGCGACCGACGGGCCGATGGGATCGAGGGCACGGCGGGCGCGATCGACCATCTCTTCGGCCTGAAGGCGGGCCAGTTCAATGGCCCCGGAGGTGCGCAGTTTGGCCATCATGCGGGCAATGGGGTCGTTCTCGTCGACGGTGGCCTCGATGGCCGGTTGGAGGGTCAGGATGGCCCGCTCCCCCTGGGCCACGAACGCGCCGCGCCCCTGGCTCAGGTCGGTCCCCACCGGCTTGCCCAGCGCTTCCGGGTCGCCCACCACGTCGAGGATGTCATCGACGACCTGGAAGGCGATGCCCAGGTTGTAGGCGTAGTCGGCTAGCGCATCGACCTCGCGCGGGCTGCCCCCGCCGATGAGCGCGCCCATGCGGGCCGAGGCCTCGAACAGGCTGGCCGTCTTCAGGCTGACGATGCGCTTGTAGGTCTCGCGGTCGATCTCGCCCGACTTGGCGGCCACGGCTTGCAGCGTCTCGCCTTCGACCAGGCGGCAACAGGCGTCGGCCATGATGACGTTATAGGTCGGGCCATAGGGGGCCATCAGCTCGTACACCTTGGCGAACATGTAATCGCCGGTCAGCAGGGCGAAGGTGCGGCCCCAACGGGCGTGGACGGACGGACGGCCGCGACGCAACAAACTGTGGTCGTTGATGTCGTCGTGAACGAGCGTCGCCGTGTGCACCATCTCGATGGCGGCGGCCATCGGCACGGCTTCCAACAGGTCCTGGCCACCGACGGCCAGATAGGCCAGCATGGCGATGTGCGGCCGAAGATGTTTGCCGCCGGAACTCAGAATGTGCCGGCTGGCGTCGTTGAGCAGTTCCACCTCGCTATCGATGGCCGCAATCAGCGCGTCTTCGACAGCTTCTAACCCCTCGCGGGTCAAAGTCAGATCCATTCGTGTATCCTCGTTCACAACTTTCAAATTTTTTTGAACGAATCGTTGAGTCAGATTATAGTGGACGCGGCGCGGCAGGTCAAGCGGCTTGTGAAGGAATTCTCAAATACGCCTCAGCCCACGGCCGTGTAAGGATGGCCGAGCGGGCGTCACTGAGCCATAATCCTAGTGTAAGGGTGGACGCTCGCTGAAGCCTCGATTCCCCCACCCCGGGAGGACCCATGGAGACGCTGAGGGATCGTATTCGCCGCGAAGGGGAGAACCTCGGGCGCGGTATTCTGAAGATCGACAGCTTCCTGAACCACCAGGTCGATCCGGCGCTGATGGAGGCGGCGGGCGAAGTCATCGCCGCGCGCTTCGCCGCCGGGCGGCCGACGCGCATTCTGACGGCCGAAGTCAGCGGCATCATCCCGGCTGTCATGGCCGGGCGGGCGCTGGGCAACCTGCCGGTGGTCTACGCCCGCAAGCACAAGCCGATCACCATGCGCGAGCCGGTCTTTGTCGATTCGGCCCCCAGCCACACCAAGGGGGGCGAAGTCCTGCTCATGGTGTCGCCGGAGTTTCTGAGCGCCGGCGACCGGGTGCTGATCGTCGATGACTTCCTGGCCAGCGGACGCACCATCGACGCCCTGGCGCGTATCGTGGCCGCGGCCGGGGCGACGCTGGTCGGCATCGCCGCCGTGGTCGAGAAGACGTTCGAGGGCGGTCGCGAGCAGTTGGCCCACTGGGGCGTGCCCATCGAGGCGCTGGCAACCATTACCGATATGAGCGAGGGGAGGATAGTGGTTAGTGACGAGTTGCTAGTAACGAGTCACTGACCACTAGTAACTATCTTATGACCGACACCATCATCATCCTCGACTACGGTTCCCAATACGCCCAACTGATCGCCCGGCGGGTGCGCGAGGCCAACGTCTATTGCGAGTTGGTCTCCTGGCGCGCGCCGGCCGACGAGGTGCTGGCGCGGCAGCCGAAGGGGTTCATCCTCAGCGGCGGGCCAAACAGCGTCTATGACCCCGGCGCGCCGGCGTTGCCCGACTACGTGCTGGGCGCGGGCGTGCCGGTGCTGGGCATCTGCTACGGGATGCAACTGCTGGCCCACCGGCTGGGCGGACGGGTGGCCGGCAGCGCACGGCGCGAGTTCGGCCCGGCGTCGTTGACCGTGGACGAGACGGCCGCGCCGCTGTTCGCCAACTGGGGCGCGGCCGACGGGCTGGACGCGACGGTGTGGATGAGCCACGGCGACAAGGTCGAGGCGCTGCCGCCCGGCTTCCGGCCCATCGCCCACAGCGACAACTCGCCGCTGGCCGCGGCGGCCGACCCCGAGCGTGGCCTCTACGCCGTCCAGTTTCATCCCGAAGTGGCCCACACGTCGCGCGGCCACGTCTTGCTGAGCAACTTCGTCCACCGCATTTGCGGCTGCCGACCGGAGTGGACGCCGGCCAACGTCATCGAGCAGGAGGTGGCGGCCATCCGGCGGCAGGTGGGCGACGGCCGCGTCGTGCTGGGCCTCAGCGGCGGGGGGGGTTCCGCCGTGGGCGCCGCGGCCCTCCAACCCCCCCCCCGCCGCCCAGTGGGCGCGACCTTTCTCCGGTCCGGGCGCCCGCGGCGGGGGGCGGCGGGGGGGCGCGGGCCGGCGCGGGTCCCCAGGGGCGGGCGGCCCACACCAGTGTCGATCGCACACCCCGAGGATGTCGGGGGCAGCGCGGG
>CALLZA010000898.1 GCA_937858165.1 uncultured Ardenticatenia bacterium | reverse complement strand
CTGCCCGCCGCCGCACTAACTGGTCTTGTTGCCCCCCCTGTCCCCGTACCCCCAGGCCCGCTGCACTGGGGCGTATAGACCGCCTCGCCCACCGGCGGACAGTCGCGCGACGTGCCGTTGAGCGGCGCACCGTCCCACAGCGTCGTGTCACCGCGGGCCACGCGCACGTTGCCCACATCCCCCTCCACCTGCCAGCGCACCTCAACGCACTGCCCGGCGGCGATCTGGAAGCTGGGCGTGACGGTGAAGAAGGTGATGAACGGCGCGCTGGGGGCGGGCGTCACGGCGATGCGGATGGGGCGCAGGTCGAGCGTGCCGTCGGCCTGGTTGATGCGCAGGGTGTAGGTCGTGGAGGCGTTGGGGCATTCGACGCGCGCGCCGTTGGCCGCCACGCCGTTCAACTGCCACGGCTGCCCCTCAGCATAGAAGTACACCTGGCCCCCGCCGCTCACGTCCCAGGCGAAGGTGACGCACTCCCCGGCGCGAATGCTGTCCCGGTCAACGGTGAAGGTGACGCCGGGCAGGGGGATTCCTGTCGGCGGCGGCGTGGGCGTCGGCAACTCGGCCACGTCGATGCCAACCCAGATGCGCTCGCCGAACAGCAAGCCCGTCGGCGCGCGCATCGACCAGAAGCCCTGATAGACGCCCGGGGCCAGCGGCGCGACGAGATCGACGGTCAGATCGATAGTCTGTCCCGGCGCAACCGCGCTCGGCAGGGCCACGGCCCGACCGCCCATGCGCGCCGCCGGCGTGTTGCCGCCCACGGGCGTCAACTGGTAGCTGCTGTCCCAGGTGCAGGTGCCGATGTTCTGCACGCGCCACGACTTCTGGAAGGCCGCGCCGGGGCTGATGGGCGGCGGCGCGGTCATGTCGGCGTCGTCGAGGTTCAGGTGGGCTACCAGGGTCATGGCGTCGAGACAGCCCGTGACCGGCAGGGGCGACCGCGCCGCCTCGGCCGGCTGCGGCGTGGGCAACGGCGCCAGCTCGGCCTCTTCCAGGCTCAGATACTGTTCCGCCAGTTCGGCCAGCACCCCTTCGGCTTGCAGCGCGGCCAGCGCCTCGTTCATGCGCGCCGTCAGATTGGAGCCGATGGGCAGGGCAACGGCGAACTGCTGCTCGTTCAGGCCGCGGCCGACGATGGCCAGCGCGGCGTCGTCGCGGGCCACCACCTCCAGCGGTAGCCGGTCGGCGATGAGCACGTCTACCCGCCCGGCGATCAGGTCGTCGACGGCCGCGGTTGTCTCTGTGTAGGCTAGCAGGTTCTCCGGCGACAACACGCCGGCGTCTACGCCTGCCTCTTGCAGCCACGTCTGGTACACCGACCCCTCTTGCACGCCGACGCGGTAGGGGGCCAGGTCGGCCGGCGAGCGCAGAGCGATGCCCGTATCGACGCGGGCCAACGCCGCGTCTTCGCTGACGTGGTAGACGCTGGAGAAGTCGACCACCGCCCGCCGCCCCTCGGTGACGGAGATGGCGGCGATGGCCACGTCGATCTGCCCGACGGCCAGCGCGCCGCCCAGGCCGTCGAAGGCCATGTCGCTGAACTCGACTTCGACGCCCAGCCGCTCGCCCAACAGCCGGGCCAGAGCGACATCGAAGCCGTCCAACTCGAACTTATCCGTATAAAAGGCGAAGGGCGGGTAGTCGGCCGACGTGCCGACGATCAGCCGGCCGCGCTGCTGGACGGCGGCCCAGGCATCGGCCGCCGGAGCGGGAGTCGGGGCGGCAGCCGTGGCCGCGGGCGTGGCTGGTTCCAGCGTCGGCGTGACGGCTGCTTGCTGGCGGCAGGCGGCCAATCCAAGAAGAACGAAAGCCAGAATCAGGAGGCGATTGAGAGCGTAGCGAGTCACGTGTCACCTCTGCGGCCGATCTCCCGGTTGGCCGGGAGCCTTAAGAGAGGGCGCGTCGGCCACTGACCCGCCCTCTGAATCTCTCGCGCTATGGGAGGGGTGGGAGAGGGGGATTTAATCATCTACCCTCTCCCCAACCTGCTCCCGAAGGACGAAATGAACGGAATTATGATTGGGGGATAAAGGTCATCGTTCCCCCATCAGCCATCAGTTGGATGATGAGCGCGCCGGCGTCGTCCACCTCGAACGGCCCTGCCTGGTTCAGGTACTCGATGAACGAGTCGCTCAGCGAGCCGGGCGGGCAGGCGACGAATGTCTGGGCCTGCACAACGATGGTCAGCGTGCCGTCGCTGTTGACGGTGTACGTCCCATTGGCGTTGTTGCAGTCGGCGACGACAGCGACCGTGCCGTCATCGTTGAAGACGAGGGTATAGTCGGCCGTCGTTGGCACCGCATACTCCTGCTTGGCGTCGCGGAAGGTCGTCCAACGCCAGATGATGCCGGCCAGCGGCGCGGCCGTGGGGCCCTCGGGATCGGCCACGACCTCGACGCCGGCGCCGCCGGTAAACGGGCCGCCGTTAACCAGCCGCAGCATCGGGCCGTCGACAACACTCAGCAGCAGGTCGTCGCCGTCGAACGTGAAGCCGGCCACCTGGCCCAGCAACTGCACGTACTGGTCGCCGAGCGACCCCTCTTCGCAGGCCGCGGCCGTCATCGCCCCAGGCTGGAGCGTCAGCGCCATCCCTTCCAGCGTGTAGCTGCCCGCGCCGTTGTTGCAGTCGGCGACGAAGGCGATCGTGCCGTCGTCCAGAAAGGCCAGCGTGTAGCGCTCCGGGTTCGCGACGACGGTACTCTCGCCGCCGTCTTCCAGGGCGGCCCACTGCCAGGCGATGTCGAGCAGGTCGCCCGTCGGCGCTTCCGGTGCGGCGGCCGTAGCCGGGCCGGTGTTGACGAAGGTGGCGCTGCCGCCGTCGGCCGTGGTCAGCGTCGGGTTGCCGCCGTCGCCCACTGTCACACCGTTCACGTTGCCGAGGAAGTTGACAAAGGCGTCGGCCTGCGACCCCTCGGGGCAGGCGGCCAGCGTCATCGGCCCCGGCGACAGCGTCAGCGCGCCGCCAGCGTCATAGGTATAGGTTCCCGCGCCGACGTTGCAGTCGGCCTGGAAGTTAAACGTGCCGTCGGGCCAGAGCACCAGGAAGTAATCCTCCGGGTTGTCCACCTCGACCGGGTTGCCTTCGGCATCCGTGACCGGCCATTGCAGCGTGACCCCGGTCAGCCCGGCGCTCTCGGCCGTCGTCTGGTCTTGCCCTTCGGGGGCCGTCGTCTCGACCGGCCCGGCGGTGATAAAGGTAGCCCTACCGCCGTCGGCGGTGGTCATCGTCACCGTGCCGTCGTCGGCCACAGCCACGCCGGTCACGCCATTCAGGAAGCTCAGGAACGTATTGGAGTGCGAACCGGTGGGGCAGGCGACGCGCGTCAGCGGCCCGGGCAACAGGGCCAGCGCGCCGTCATCGTCATACTCGAACGTGCCCGCGCCAACGTTGCAGTCGGCCCGGATGGTGTAGGTTCCATCGGGCAGCAGCACAAGCGAATACGTCTTCGGGTCATCGACCTCAACCGCGCTACCGTCGGCGGCGGTGAAACCGGGCCACTGGAGATTGAGACCGGTGAAGCCGGCATCGGCCGCGTCCGGCTGCGCTTCGGGCGCGTCGGCGGCGGTGGTGTCGGCCTGGCCGCCGTTGGCAAAGATCGCCTCGCGGCCATCGGCCAGCGTCAGGATCAGGTCGCCGCTTTCGTCGAAGGCCAGGGCACGGGCCGCGGGCAGCGTTTGCAGGAACTCGTCGGCCTGCGAACCGGCGGGGCAGGCGGCGCGCGTCATGGCCCCCGGCGTCAGGCTGAGCGCGCCGTCGTCCACGCGGGTGTCACCGCGACCAACGTTGCAGTCGGCCACGAAGCTGAACGTACCGTCGGGCCAGAAGATAAGGGCGTAGTCGGTGGGGTTCTCGACCGAGGTCTCGTCGCTATCGCCGCCGCGGCTGCCGGTCCAGTTCCAGACGATGCCGGCAGCGTCGTCCGGCGTGGCCGGAACCGGCGCGGGCTGGGCGGCGGCCCGGACGGCCGTCGCGCCCACGGCCAGTGAGCGGGCCAACCGCCACAGGCGCGACAGAGGCGGCGTCGTCGCGGCGTCGTCCGCTTCCTCAACCTGAGCGGCGATGGTGCCGTAGTAGGCAGCCGGGTCGGAGGCCAGCGCGGCGGCGGCGTCAGCCGACGGTTCGGCCAGGTACGCGGCCTCCACCGGCCAGGCCATGAAGACGTAGTGGCGGCCGTCGGCGGTCACGCCCTGGTAGACGTAGCTGAGGCCCGACTCGTTGGTGACGGGCGTCACGTTATTGCCGGTGACGTGGGTCACGTAGCCCACGCCCTGGCCATCGTGGAACGTCTCATAGGCCATGCGGGCGACCATCGCCTGGGTCGCCTCGCTGAGGATGGGCGGCACGGGCATCGACGCCTCGTCGGCCGCCGGCTGCTCGTCCAGCATCGATTGCAGCTCCTCCAGCGCGTCCTGCCCGGCGCTGTCGCCGCGCGCCTGGAGCCAGGCCAGCAGGGCGGCGATGGCCACGATGCGGACCTGCGGCCGGTTGAGGTCGGCGGCGTGGGGCGCGGGGACTTCCAACTCCGGCTGGGCCGGGTCGCGGAAGGGCCGCCGCAGGGTCGGGCGCGCGCCGTGGCCGGCGGCGCGCGGCGCGGCGCCGCGGGCGCCCTGGCCGGAGGACGACGGCCGG
>CALLZA010000897.1 GCA_937858165.1 uncultured Ardenticatenia bacterium | reverse complement strand
CGCTGGCCGGGGCACCCCGTCGGGGGATGTTGAGCGCCCGGCCGTGGGGGGTCTGGCGGCTGTCCCGCGTCGCCACTGCTCGCCGAAAGGTGACTGCCGTCGGCGCGCCCTGGGGTGGTCAGGCCCGGTGGGTAAGCCTGGCCGAGCGCCGCGGTCGGGTGTTGAGGATGACGCCGTGCAGTAGCGGCCGCCACAGCCAGCGCGGGTACTCGATGACGCGCTCGTCGCCCAGGAATTGGGCCAGATAAGAGCGCAGCGCGCCGGGCGTTGGCGCGGCCGGCGAGCCGACGTTGGTCAACAGGATGCCGACCGGTGATGGAGCGGCGGGATCGTAGGATGCGCCTCCACGATAAGCCACAGTTCATTCTCCCCAAAAAAGTCGCTAAATTCTAACTAAAACTATGCGCTTGTCAACTACTGCACAAGCCTAGCCTGAGGCTAACAGATACGAAAGAATGGCACGCAGATGACGCCGATTTCACAGATTGACGCAGATAAGAAACACGTTTTCGCTAACCCATATTGCAGTTATCATTCTGCGATGAGAGAACTTTCTCCAATTCACCCGGGCGAAATTCTGTTTGAGGAGTTTCTCAAGCCAATGGGCATCACCCAATACCGGCTGGCCCAGGATATCGGCGTGCCGGCGATGCGCATCAGCAAGATTCTGCGTGGCGAGCGGGGCATCAGCGCCGATACGGCGCTGCGTTTGGCGCGCTACTTCGGCATGTCGGTCGAGTTCTGGACGGGCATCCAGACTCACTACGAAGTCGAGAAGGCCAAGATGGCCCTGGCCGACCGGCTGGAGAAAGAAGTGAAGGTTTTGGCTCATGGCTCTGTCGCCGGCTGATCAACCTGTCGCCTGGCTATTCCTAGTCTAGCGCTTTCGCACGGTTCTTATGGCTACACCGGCCGCGTTAAAGCGCTCGACTACAAACCGCGCTAAAATCGACTTGTGATCCCCGTTGATCCCTCCGGCTGTGCCCGCAAGATCATTGACGTCCACGGCCAGACGGGCGTCGCCTGGCTGGCCCGGCTGCCGGCGTTGGTGGCCGACGTGGCCGCGCGCTGGTCACTGATCGTTCTGCCCCCCTTCCCGGAACTGTCCTATAACTACGTCGCGCCCGTGATGGGGCCGGGCGGCGCGCCGCTGGTGCTGAAGGCCGGCGTGCCCCACCGCGAACTGTGGGACGAGATGGACGCGCTGCGGCTGTACGACGGCCGCGGCATCGCCCGTCTGGTGGCCGCCGACCGCGAGCGGGGCGTGCTGCTGCTGGAGCGTGTGTTGCCGGGCGAGTCGCTGCGGACGGTGGCCGACGACGAGCAGACGCATGTTGTGGCCGAGGTGCTGCGGGGGCTGGCTGGGGTGGCGCTGCCGGACGGCCATCCCTTTCGCACCATCGGCCATCTGGCGCGGGGGTTCGAGCGGCTGCGGGCGACGTTCGGCAACACCGGCCCCTTCCCGGCCGAGCGGGTGGCGCGGGCCGAGGGGCTGCTGCGCGAACTGGTCGTCGAAACGGACGCGGCCTGTCTCATCCACGGCGACTTGAACCCCGGCAACGTGCTGCGGGCAACGCGCGCCGAGTGGCTGGCGATTGACCCCAAGGGGTACGCCGGCGACCCGCTGTGGGACGTGGCGACGTTCCTCAATGACCCGCCGGCCGACCTGGGCGCGAGCGATTTGCGGCGGCTCCAGGTGCGGCGCGTGGCCCTGCTGGCCGAGGCACTGGGTGTGGCCCGGGGGGACATTCTGGCCTGGGCCGAGGCCCACGCGGTGCTGTCGGCGTGGTGGAGCTATGACGATCACGGCGCGGGTTGGGAGCCGGCGATGGGGTTGGCAGAGTTGTATGCGGGGTTGGGGTAGGGCAGTGCGTCAGTAGGTCAGTGGGTCAGTGGGGCGGGGGTAGGTGCGTGAGCGGGCGTGGACGGCCGCGGCCCGGGTGCGCCACTCGTGGCCGGTAAAGCCCGAGTCGAGCAGGCAGCGCAGGACAGCATCATGGGGACGAATGGCCAGCGTGTCGGCGGCGGTGAAAGGATAGACTTCGGTCGGGCCGGCCAAGTGGGCGTAGAATAGCTCGCGGCGCGCCCCGTTGGGTGGCAGAAAGATGCGTCCCTCCCACGCCTGAGCCTCGCGCCGGACAGGTTCGGCCGGGGTCATCGCCGCCATGAAGACCACTTGCCCGCCAACGCTCATTTCGATGGTGACAGGTGGCCGCTCGCTCAGGCGAATCTCGGCCAGTTGGTAGGGCGTGCGAAAGAAGGCGCGCTCAGCCCAGGCCAGGGGGCGCGAGGAGTTGAACGCTTCGGCCAGGTAGATGGCGTCCGGCGGGCCGCCGTCCCGGTCGCTGACCGTTACACCCACCGACACCTCACGAAACGGCAGGCCGCGGAAGCGCCCGGCGATGGCGCTGATGGTCACGGCTGCCCGGCCGCCGTCGTCGTGGGAGAACAGCCCGACCGCGGCCAGCCGCGCCCGCCAGTAGGCCAGGTCGGCCGTGCCGCCCAGAATAATCTCGCGCACGGGGGCGATGGTGGCCACGTAACTGACGTTGGCCGGCTTCACTCGGCCTCCCGCCAGGTTAACACCCGTCCGCCCTGGCCCAGGAGCACCGTGCCGGGGAAGACCCGCAGCCGCCACGGTTCCAACCGGATAACAGCGAAGGCGTCGGCCGTGGGCCCGGTCCAGGCCGGGACGATGCGCGGGTCGTAGCCGACGGGCGGCGGGCCGTTGAGGAAGAGGTCCCAGACGAAGCGGCGCGTGTCGTCATCGACGTGCAGCGCCGCGCGGCACTCGGCCACGCACGTGTCGTGCGAGGGCGTCCAGTAGTTAACCGAGGCGTAGGGGCTGGCGGCCAGGTGGGCGCGCTTGGTCGGCGTGGGGCTGGTGGCGATCCAGCCGGTCAGCTGCTCCCCGTCCCATTGCCAGATGGGATGGAGGACGCGCGAACGCGAGCGGCCGCGGCCGTCGACGGTGGCCACGCCGGCCCAGACGATGCGGTGGGCCATTGCGACGAAGGCCGGAGCGACTTGAGAGAGCTGCATGTCGGAACCTTCCCGATAGCTTACAATTCAGCATTCGCTGGAAGTCTAATTGTTCAGGACGATAATAGCACAGAAGGACGCCAACATCGTGAACGCATTGCCGGTAATCGAGCGTGATGATTTGATTGCCCCCTTCCGCCGCCTGGTCGGCCGTGCGACGGCCGAGCCGATCGCCTGGCAGGTCGCGCCGTTGGGCGGCGGCTTTGGCAACCCGGTCAGCCTGGGTCTATATCGTGTCAGTGGCCAGGGCCATGACGGCGGGCGTGATTTCGACTGGTCGCTGGTTCTGAAGATGGTGCAGTCGCCGGCCAATGTCGGCATGGCCCAGTTGGGTGGCGGCGACGACATGACCCACTGGAACTACTGGCGGCGCGAAGCCCTTCTCCACGCTTCCAGCCTCCTGGCCGGTCTGCCGCCGGGGCTGGAAGCGCCGCGCTGTTACGGCGTCGCCGAGCGACCGGGGGATGTAAACTGGCTCTGGTACGAAGAGATCGTCGATAGCTATGGGGGACAGTGGCCTGGCGCGCGCTATGGCCTGGCGGCGCGCCATCTGGGCCGCCTCAGCGGCGCGTACGTGTCGCGGTGGCAGGCAGCCGATTACCCCTGGTTGGGGAGGGCCTTGCTCCGGCAGTTCTCGAGCGGAATCGCTTTTTTTGCACCCTGGAGCACGGATGCGGGGCGGCTGGCGGCGGCCATGCAGCATCCGGTGTTCAGCCGCCTCTTGGCCCCGCGCAGCCGCGACTTCTTCCGCATCTGTGTCCTGGAACGCGAGCGGCTGCTCAACGCGCTCGACCGGCTGCCGCTGACTCTCGGCCACCAGGACGCCTATCCGACTAACCTCATGTCGCGCCTTGATGACCACGGCCAAGAAGTCACCGTCGCGCTCGATTGGGGGCTGGCCGGTGTCGCGCCCATCGGCGGTGACCTGGCGCAGTTGTTCATCGGGCTGTTTGAGAACGCGACCGAGCTGGACCCGGCCGGGGCGGAGCGGCTGGTGGTGGATGGCTACCTCCAGGGGTTGCGCGACAGCGGTTGGGCAGGCGATGAACGCGAGGCGATCTTCGGCTTCCACGGAACGACTGTGTTTCGCCTGATCTTCCTGTTGCTCTTCACTCTGGGCGGGCCGCTGTCCCGGGTGATGGCCGGGGAGACCGATGAGCCGCTGGATTCACTGGCAGGGAGCTTGAACCGGCAGGCGCAACTGCTGGATTATCTTGCCCCGCGCGTCACATTTTTGCTTGGAATTGGCAATTGACTCCCCCCGAAGCTACCGTATCACTCCCAGTTTAACATGATCGACGATGACCCGCCCATCACTTATACCGACGATCTAGCCGCTGTCGACTGGACTCGGCTGAAGGACTGTCTCTTATACACATCTCCGAGCCCACGAGACCGTACTAGATCTCGTATGCCGTCTTCTGCTTGAAAAAAAAAAAAAAATGACATAGTATAGATACAGCGGCATCACGAACACTAAGAAAACTGCCTGGGTCAAAAACTTCCACCCTTCACTGAATCATGCATCGTCCGTACGAACACAAACCACAACACGTGCGATACACATCAGTGGACCCACTCACAT
>CALLZA010000896.1 GCA_937858165.1 uncultured Ardenticatenia bacterium | reverse complement strand
TAGCGGGTTATCGTCGAGCTTTCACAACTTTCGTGGTTTAATCTCGAGTTAGCGATATTGTGTGTGTCGTGATGGTTGTGAGTTCATGCAATATGCTGTGTGCTAGTGTGTGGTAAGTGGTTGTTTTTTTTTTCAAGCAGAAGACGGCATACGAGATCTAGTACGGTCTCGTGGGCTCGGAGATGTGTATAAGAGACAGAAACCGGCTCGGTCGCGTCGCGGGCGGTGGTCGGGCTCTTGCGCTCCAGTTCCTCCAGAAACGTCTCCAGACTGCCGGCCAACAGCACCGCCTGTTCCTTCTCGATGACGAGCGAGACTGTCTGCGCGCCGCGGCTGCCCTGCAAGAAGAAGGTGCGCTGGCCGGGGGCGCCGATGGTGCCGATGGTCAGGTGGGTTGCCGGGTTCAGATCAATTTGGTGGGCCATGGGGTTTACTCTTCTTCTTCCAGGGCGGCGAGACTGGCGGCAGCCGACGGGTGGTGGTCGGCGGCGGCGGTCGGCCGCGGCGGTTCAGCCAGTGGTTCGCCGGCCGGTTGCTTTTTCTTGCGTTTCTTTTTGTCCCTGGCTGGTTCCGGCGTCGTCGGAGCGTGCAGCGGGCCGTCGTCGTTGAGCCGCAGCACGCGCACCATGCCGCCCGAGCTGAGCGACAGGATGCTGACCGCCGCCGGGGCAATGACCAGCCGTTGGAATAGATCGATGTGGACGCCCAGATAGTGGGCCAGCACCAGACGGATGACGTCGGCGTGTGAGACGACGACAACCATCTCCTTGTCGTGGCGCGCGGCCGTCTCCTCCAGCGCGGTCACGGCGCGCTGCTGCACGTCGCGCATCGCCTCGCCGCCGGGGAAGCGGGCGCGACTGGGGTAGAACTGCACGGCGTGCCACAGCGGCTTGCGGGCCAACTTGCTGACCTTCTTGCCCTCCCACTCGCCATAGCGTACTTCGCCCACCTCTTCCACCTGCTGGACGGACAGGCGGTGGGCCTCGGCGATGTAGGTCGCCGTCTCCAGACAGCGGGTCAACGGGCTGCTATAGACGGCCTTGACGGGCAAGACAGCCAGGCGTTGGGCCACGGCCTCGGCCTGATGATGCCCGGTCTCATTCAGGTGAACGCCGGGCAGCCAACCGGCCAGTTTGTTCTTCTTCGACCAGTCGTTTTCGCCGTGGCGCACGAGGATGATGATTGCCATAAGTGAAATGATAGCACAAAACGGGCCATCAGGAGATGCTCAACGCAAAGGCGCCAAGACGCAAAGACAAGGGTAGATCGCTTTTCTTGACGTCCTTGGGCCTTGGCCTTAATTCCCCGCGGGTGCTTAGTTGCCGGGCCCAACCGGGATGGGGGTCGGCTGAAACTGCTCGAACAGCGCCTCTTCAGCGGCAATCTCGGCCTCGGTCTGAGGCAGGGTGGGGTTGAAGACGGTCGACTGGCAGACCGTAGGCGTCTCAGGCACTTCGGTCGTCCCCTCGGCCCCTGCGTCAGCCGCCGGCACAACCGGGTCGGCGTACTGCCCGGCGCGGAAGTAAGCGGCCATCACGTGGCAGGCCACCGGCGCGGCCCACAGCGACCCCTCGCCGCCGTTGAAGATGAACACGGCCACGGCGATCTGGGGGTCATCCAGCGGCGCGTAACCGACGTACCAGGCGTGGGTGGGCAAAATGCGCCGCTGGGCGATGTCCTCAAAGCGGCACCAACCGCGCTCGATGGCGATGTTGTCGCAGTATTCGGCCGTGCCCGTCTCTGTCTCTTATACACATCTGACGCTGCCGACGAGCGATCTAGTGTAGATCTCGGTGGTCGCCGCATCATTAAAAAAAAAAAATCACGCATCACGCACGCGGATCTGGACACCATAACACAGCAAAAGATCTAGGCGAGCAAGTCCATACATGCCGTCACAGAAAGC
>CALLZA010000895.1 GCA_937858165.1 uncultured Ardenticatenia bacterium | reverse complement strand
TGCATGTTGTGAGTCTTGACTATATGTTAGTACTATTAGCTAGACTTAGAACATGATAGTACCGTGTGAGTCACTGAGGTGTTTTTTTTTGCAAGCAGAAGACGGCATACGAGATCTGGTACGGTCTCGTGGGCTCGGAGATGTGTATAAGAGACAGCGCTAGACCCAGGCGGCCCGCGCCGCGCTGGCTGCCGGGTTGCGCCCTGGCGACGCCGAGCTGCCGGTGACGCTGGAAGAGGCCGTGGAGTACTTTGGGGAATGACCACCAACCGCCGACGACAGACCACAGACCGCTAACATGCAACCAATGACTCATTGACCTACTGGCCTACTGAACACTGCCCCAATGACCACTCCCCCATCCATCCCCCCGCTGCCCATCACCGTTGAGGACGTGTCCTTCACCTATCCCGGCGGCACACAGGCGCTGCGCGGGGTGACGTTGCGCATCGCGCCGGGCGAAGCAGTGGCCATTGTCGGCGAAAACGGCGCGGGCAAGACGACGCTGGTCAAGCACTTCAACGGTCTGTTGAAGCCGAGCCAGGGGCGCGTCCTGGTTGGCGATTGGGACACACGCGAGCACAGCGTGGCCAAGACGGCCGCCCGCGTCGGCTACGTCTTCCAGAATCCCGACGACCAGATCGTCGAGCGCACCGTCGGCGACGAAGTCGCCTTTGGGCCGAAGCAACTGGGCCGGTCGGAGGCGGAGCGGGCGGCCGACACCGACGCGGCGCTGGCTCTGGTCGAGCTGTCAGAGTATGCCAAGACCCACCCCTACGACCTGACCGCCGCCCAGCGCAAGCTGGTCACCCTGGCTTCGGTGCTGGCCATGCGCACGCCCATCGTCATCTTCGACGAGCCGACAATGGGCCAGGACGCGCGCGGCGTGGCCCTCATCGGCGGCATTATTGAACGGCTGAAGGGCGAGGCACGCACCGTGCTGACCATTACCCACGACATCGACTTCTGCGCTGCCCACTTCGAGCGCGTTGTGGTCATGGCCGATGGCGGCGTACTGGCCGACGGCGCGGCGGCCGACGTGCTGGCCCGCGCCGACTTACTGGCGACAACCAACGTCGAGCCGCCCCAACTCGTTCGCCTGGCCCAGGCTCTCGGCTTGCCTCAGGCTCCTCTGACAGTGGATGGATTCGTGGAAACCTTGCAGGGGAGCAGGGGAGCGGGGGAGCAGGGATAAAAAGAGGTGCACTGAGAGACGCTTCTTTCACCCCCGCTCCCCTGCCCTTTTACCTTTACCAAACTGCTATGGTCATCATTCTCGGCGATATCCTGGCGGACTACGCCATTCGGGTTGAACAACTGGAAATTCAGCCCAAAGATCTGCAACGCGTCTCTTATCTGGCGCTGGGACCGGGTGGCGCGTGCAACGTCGCCATCATGGCCGCCCATCTGGGGCTGAGCGTGGCCGCCCTGGGCGAGGTTGGCCAGGACCTCTTTGGCGAAATCGTCCTCGACGGGCTGTCTGCTGAAGGCATCGACGTAAGCGGCGTCATCAAGACGCCCGACGCACGCACGCCGGTGGCCAACGTCCTGGTCGACGAGCGCGGCGAGCCGGCCTATCTGGGCTATCCCGGCCGACTGACGGTGATGAGCCTGCCAGCAGCGTGGCCGCCACTCATCACCGCGGCCGAGGCGCTCTACGCCGACGGCTGGGCCGAGCACGAGGGCGTACCGGCTATTGTTCTGGCGGCGCTGCGCGTGGCCCACGAGGCCGGCGTGCCGTCGTTCTTCGACCCCGGCCCCGGCAACCCCAAAATCGACAACACCTGGCACGGCGAGGCCGCCGCCCTGGCGACTGTGCTGCTGGCGACCGAGGACGAGGCCCGCCGCCTCTCCGGCGAGGCCGACCCGGTCAACTCCGCCCGCGCCCTGCTGGCCCGCGGCAGCCAACTGGTGGTTATCAAGCGTGGCATGGCCGGCAGCTTCCTGCTGACGGCCGACGACCTCCACATCGCCCCCGGCCTGCCAGTGGTGGCCAAGGACGCCACCGGCGCGGGCGACAGCCCGGCCGCAGCGGTGATGTATGGCTACCTCCGTAACTTTTCGCTGCAAGCGCTGGGCGACCTGGGCAACGCCACCGGCGCGGCCAAGGTGCTGAAGCTGGGCACCGGCCACAACATGCCGACCGTGGCCGAGGTCAACGAGATGCTGCGCCGCTTCGGCTCCGACGTAGCCCTGGAACTCCCGCAGAAGTAAGAGGCTCACGCCAAGGCGTGAGCTCTTCCTCTCCAAAGATCAGCAGCTGTGCGCCGAGGAGGAGGAGAACGACCAGCACCAGCCGACGGAAGGCGTCGGGGCTACGGTAGATGCACAGGCGAA
>CALLZA010000894.1 GCA_937858165.1 uncultured Ardenticatenia bacterium | reverse complement strand
TGTGTCTGCGTCGGATGTTTTGTAGGGCCAGCGTGTATTCTTGACGCCCATCGAACTCACCCCTTAACGGCAAAGGTTCACTATGTACCGCAAAACGTTTGATGTCTCCTGGCCCATCGCGTTGGCGATTGTGGTAGTCTGGTTCAACAGCGATCAGTACACAATCGAAAGTGCCTATGTTGCCCGAGCCAATGACATGCTCAGCATCACGCTGAGCAGCGAAGTCGGCGCCTTTGAGGATGTGCTGGATGAGTTCAATCGGATCGTGGCCAGCTTTCGGTCGATTGAGTGAGGTTGGGCGAAACTGATGGGGCATTTTCATTGCCGCCCGGTGACGGCGGGTTGAAGAACCCGCCGCTAGCGCGGAAGCGCGTTCAAACGCGCTTTCAGAGGGCGGCGCGCTTCTTCAGTGCGATTCATCGCACTTTCGCGCTAGCGGTGGGTTTCAACCCACCGCGACGGTGCCCACCGCAACCGGTCGGCGCTGTAGGCCGATTTAATTGTTAATCTCCTACAACCCACCGCCGCGGCCAGTCGGCGCAGAGTGCCGATAAAATCGTGAATCTTCTACAAATCACCGCCCATTGTCTACACCGAATAGAGAAAGCATCCACAGATGACACAGATTTCACAGATTATCTTCTGAGGAATCTGCGTAATCTGCGAAATCTGTGGATGTTTCCTCGATAAGCCGCGGCTGATAGCCAGATGCGCCAACTGCCTGGCCGCGCTATGCTTACTCCCATGCCCCGACACCTGCTTCTCGCCCTGGCGCTGCTCTGCCTAGTCGCCTGCAACACAGCATCACCGATGGCGCCGGCTACCGCCGCCTTTCCGCCCGCGCCGACCGTGGCGGCAACGGGCAACATGCCGCCTGCACCGTCACCGGCCGCTTCGTCGGAGGTGTTCGTACCCCTGCTGCCCGGTGGCGCGAACGAGCCGGCCACGCCAACCAACGCCCCACCCGCTGAGCCAACGGCCGCGCCACCAACCGACTTACCGTCGGCCGACCCGCCGGCCACAGACGCACCGCCACCCGCGGCCACGCCCTACGTCAGCAACATCCCCGACACCACTCCCCGCCCGGAGCTAGGCCCAAGCAAACTGGGCATCCACGTCGCCCGGCCCAACAGCCCGGCCATCATGGAATTCGTCCGCGCGGCGCGGCCGGCGGTGGTCAAGGGGGTCGATGACCTGGGCTTCCTGGCCGAGGTCAAGGCGGCTTCGCCGGGGACGGTGACCATCGGACGCCTGTCGGTCGAGCCACAGGAGTACGGCGGCGAACCGGAGGCGGCCGCCGCAGCGCTGGTAGCAGCCCAGTTACCGCAACTGGTGCAGCACCCCTACGTCGAATACTGGGAGGGCTGGAACGAGCCCGCCCCCAACCTCGACCGTATGGAGTGGTACGCCCGCTTCGAGGCCGAACGGGTGCGGCAGTTGGCGGCGCATGGGTTGCGGGCGGCCGTGGGGGGCTTCTCGACCGGCGTGCCGGAACTGGACGAGTTCGCGCTGTTTGTGCCGGCCATCGAAGCGGCCCAGGCGAATGATGGCATCCTGACGCTGCACGAGTACGCCGCGCCCGACCTCACCTTTCTCTACGGCGACCCACTGCCCGGCTACCCGACCTACCCCGACCGCGGGCCGCTGCTGTTCCGCTATCGCTGGTTCTACCGCGACGTGCTGGAGCCGCGCGGGCTGGTCGTGCCGCTGGTCATCTCCGAGGCGGGCATCGACGGCATCCTGGGTAACCGGCCGGGGCCGCAGGGGTTGGGCTGGCAGGATTTTCAAGCGTTCTGGGTGGTCCAGGGTTGGGGGCCGGACGGGCCGACCGCGTTCCTGAATCAGTTGCAGTGGCTGGACAACGAGGCCAGGCAGGACGAGTACGTGATCGGCTACGCGCTGTTCACCGCCGGCGGTGGGCGGGCGTGGGATACGTATGAGCTGGATCCGTTCTTGCCGCGGTTGGCGGAGTATGTGGTCAGTCAGTGGCCTTGATGTGCTACAATCACCGCTGTCTTCACACAATGAGTTCATCCCGCGCACAACACCGTCTCTACATCGCTCTAGCAGTTGCCATCCTCCTGTTCGCCCTTTTGTTGCGCCTGCGCGGCCTGGACACGACCGGCCTGTGGGGCGACCAGGCGTTCACGCTCAACACGGCCATGCGCTGGGTCAACGGCGGGGCGCCGGCCTTGGCGGCCACCAAAACATCTGTTCGCTTCCGTCACCCCCCGCCTCTTTAGTACCTCTCTTGGGGGGCTCCCCTCCCCCTTGGCGCCATCCCTGAGAGTTCTCCCGCTGCCCTGTGTCCTTATACCACATGAGGGTGTCCACGGGG
>CALLZA010000893.1 GCA_937858165.1 uncultured Ardenticatenia bacterium | reverse complement strand
CTCGGCGTAGCGTGCGGTGCACTCTGTGGGGGGGAGCGTCCTCGCGGCTTTTGTGGCAGGTCACCCGCCTCGGTGCCGGGGTCACCTGCCCGCAGTCACGGCTGGTGGGGGCGGGCGGGGGTGTCCCACCCCCCTCAGCGAGAAACTGGGGCTGGCCCGTGGCCGAGGGGCGTTTGGCGCACGAGCCGGGCACGCCCCCGCCCCCCTCTTCGGCCGCGTCCCAGTGACGGAACGCTTCCTCGGATCCGGCGAAGTGGCCGTGGTCGAGCCGGTTCATGGCCGCCATGTCAACCGGCGTGGCGATGGCCGTGTTCAGGTCTTCGATGCCGTCGTACAGCAGTTGGATGATGTACTTGCCACCGTGGACGTAGGCGCCCGGGTCCTTCAGCGAGACCTGGTAGTTGTAGGCCGCCTTGGTCAGGCGTGGCGTCCAGGCGTTGAAGGCGTTCGGGAAGACGGATTCGTCCTCGCCGGCCTGGCCGTCGGCGTTGGTGTCGTTGAAGAAGTACGGGTAGGCCGCGGCGTTATAGACCAGGGGCGTGCCGGAGACCTCGGCGGTGTAGGCTTGCATCGCGCTATAGAGCGAATCGCGCAAGCCGCCGATCTCCGCGGCAATGCCCTCTTCCATGTCGCCGTCGCCGTCGTAGTCGACCAGCGAGCCGAACATGCGAATGTTGGCCAGGTCTTCAACGGTCGCCGCGTCGGTGTGGCACGCCTGGCACTCCACAAGGTTGACCTCGAGGGTGTGCGGGTTGTGGCACTCGATGCAGGTGTTGTGGCTGGGCACGTGGTCGAAGCGTGCGTCGTAGGCCTTGTCGCCATACTGATAGCCACCCATCGCCAGCGTGCCATATTGGGTGGCCGCCGCGGCGTAGTAGTGGATATTGGTAAAGCCCAGGTCTTCGCTGACCGTGTCCAGGTCCTCGGCCAGACCGGCGTCGGCGATCTGGGTGTCGACCGAGATCGTGGACGCGCGGCCCTGATGGCAGACCATGCAACGCGACTCATCGCCCAGGTTTTGCACCTCGATCCCCGACGGGAAGATGACGCTGGTCTTGACGATGGTGGCCTGGTTGTGGCAGGCCTCGCACTGGACGGTCGTACCGATGGGCGCGGGAGCGTTGACGACGTTGGCTTCGCTGCCGTCAGCGCCGACGTAGTCGACGTAGCCCGGCGTGCTGTGGCAGCGGGCGCAATCGGTGGGCACCTCGGCCGGGTCTTCCTCGTTCCAGTGGATGAACGCCTCGCTGGTCGCGTCGTTGTGGGGCGACGCCGACCACTCGGCCAGGAACGGGATCAGCAGATCGGCCGGCGCAGTTGTCGCCGATTCGTCGGTGGCCGGGGGAGCCTCAGCGACCGCCTCTTCCGTCGGGGCGGCCTCTTCGGCAGGCGCGGCCTCTTCGGCGGGGGCCTCTTCGGTCGAGGCCACGACTTCTTCGGAAGAAGCCTCCTCTGTCGGGGCCGTTTCCTGCGTCGCCTCACCTGTCTGACCCTGAGGGGTGTTGTCGCTACAGGCGACAGCCACCAGGCTCAGGAGCAGGATGAGGATACCCAGGAGGGCCAGTGACCTTCTGTTAGGTCTCATACGCTCTACCTCCTCTATCCTAAATGCAACACATTGTGATGCGGCAGTGCTTCATTGCTGAGCCGTCGTCGCATCCGGGATGATAAAACACCGGCTTGCTCGCGCCCTAGGGCGCGGGGGTGGCCAGTGGGACAAACACATCGCGCGTGGCCTCCGGCAGGGTGGTGATGGCCGTGCTTTCGAACGTGAACATCCACACCACCAGGGCCAACGACAGAACAACAACCACCGAGGCGACGGCAAAGTAGACGCGCTGCCGCCGCCGCAAGACATCGGGCGGCACCGCGGGCCACGCTTCGCCACCGCGCTCCAGCCGCTCCAGTTCCAGAAGGTGCTCTTCCTCCATGATGGTGTGCGACAGCGTGCCGGTGAACATGCTCTTGTTGCGATGTTTGATCAGCACGTTGTACAGATGCCAGATGACGATCGACGCTGCCGCCAGCACCGCCTCCCAGCCATGGGCCTCCAGGGCGACGGGGATCCAGTTGCCGGGGATGAGGCGCGTGGCGCTGATGGGGTTCCAGAGGATGAAGCCGGTGATGATCATCACCGCCGTGCCCCAGACCACGGCCCAGTACTCGAACTTCTCGCCGAAGTTGAACTTGCGCATCCGCGGCGGGTTGTCTTGCAGACCGAGGTTATAGGTGACGGTGTCGCGCAGGTCGTAGGCGTCCTTGATGTCGGGCAGCATGCGCATCCGCTCGCGGCGCACGAACAGTCGATAGGACGAGGTCAGCAGGTGGTAGACCGACCCCAAGACCAGGATGACGGCCGCCCAGCGATGGATGTAGCGCACCGTCTCGATGCCACCCAGCAGATCGATCAGCCCGGTGGAGATGGGCGAGAAGGGGAACTTCTGCGGCAGCCCGGTCAGGCACAGGATGGTGAAGGTGATCAACAGCACCATGTGCTCGATACGGGCCATCAGCCGAAAGCGCGGATACTCCCCGTGGAGGGCGGCCGTGCGTTCGACAGTGATCTCTCTAAGCTCGTTCATGCGTCTCTCTCATCCTCCTACCGACCGCGCGCCTTGCGATAGACGTCGGTGGCCACCAGGAAGCCGAAGAAGCCGACGGTAGACGGGATGACGATGGCGTAGAAGATGGTCACCAGGAACATCAGCGGGTTATCGCGCAGGGACGGCCGGTGGTGGCCGGTCCACGAGTCGCTGAAGTTGGCCGTGGCGTCGGGGTGGCATTGCTGGCACGTCACCAGCAGGTTCTCCTTGATGCCTGAGTTGGGATCATCGACGGCCATGATGGCATGGACGCCGTGGCAGTCGTAGCAGACGGCCTTGTTGGTCGGCGTGTTGGGGTCGTTGGACTGAAAGATGTTGACCGTCGTGCCGTGGAAGTCATCGACGTAGGTTTCGAACACGTCGATGGAGATGTCGTAGTGGCTCATCATCTCCCGGTCGGCGTGGCACGAGGCGCACAACTCCGGCGAGCGGTTGCGGAAGAGGGCCGTCGTCGGGGCGTTGATGTTGTGGACGCCGTGGCACTCGATGCACGTCGGCACGTCGGGATTCTCTTCGGTCAGCAGGGCCGTGCCGTGGACGCTGACAGCGTAATCATCGAAGACGGTGCTGTGGCAGTTGCGGCACGTCTCGGGGATGCGCGAGCGCGGCTCGTTGGGCACGGGCGTGTAGTGGGCGCTGTGGCAATCGACGCAGGTGGCGGCGTCGAGGTTGCCTTCGGCCAGCGCCTCGGCGTGGACGCCTTCCATGTGCCCCTCTTGCTGCGTCTGGTGGCAGCGGGCGCACAGTTCCGTCTTTTCGATTGTGTATTCGCGGGCCGAGCCGGCTTCGAGCGGGGGGTGAGGATAAGTGTAGTTTTCGTGGCAGTCGTTGCATTCCAACTGCTGCCAATCGTTGCCAACGCCGTGGACCGAGGCGTGGAACGCATCCTGATCAATCGAGATCGAGAGTTCGTCCCCGTTGGGGAAGGTTAGCGTCTTGCCCGGCGGGCCGTGGCAACCCATACAGTAGTCGGTCGTCACCTGTCGCTGGCCCAGCAGACCGAACTGCACGTGCTGGCTCAACTGGTTAGGGTCGATCAGGGGCACGCCGACCTCGGCGTGGCAGGCGGCACAGACGGTTGTGGCCGCCGGCTGCTGCCAGACAGTGACCGGCTGTATCTCGTGGTCGCCGTGGCAGTCGGTGCAAACGACCGACATGCCCGATTCGGACGCCGCCGGGTCATAGCCGCCCGCCCACTCCGGGCCGGGGTGGGCCGTCAGGTGGGGTTCGTGGCAGCCGATACACGTCTGCGAGCGGCTGATCATGTAGGCTCGCAGGTCGGGTTCGGCCACGGGCGGATGGGGGAACTGGTAAGTGGCCGGGGGGTGACAGCCGTTGCAGCCGACGGGCGCGCCCGTCTCGGCCGCCGATGAGACGCCATGGACCGAGGCGTCGAACGCAGCCAGATCGACGGCCGCCGACAGCTGCTCGCCCGACGCGAAGACGACGACGCCACGGCTATCGTCATGACAGGCGCGGCAAGCGGCATCGGTCGGCGGGTGGGCCGGGGCCGGCAAGGCCGACTGAGTCTGGGCCGCGGCCAGCGCCACGGGCAGGGCGGCCAGGGGCGGCAGGGCGGCGGCCGGCGGTGCGGCGCGCTCGGCCCGCAGCGAACCCGCGCCGACAAGGGCCAGCAGCCCGGCGACGACCAGGATCAGCATCACGCCATTAAGGCGTTGGCGGGCGCGGAACGGTCGGTGCAACCTCATCCTCTAATCACTTCGGTTTCTATCGGCCGCGTCAGGGCGTGGCCGTCGCTTCGCCGGTGGCCTCGGGCGTCACCAGCGGACCGTGATAATTATCAGCCACTTCCAGCAGCGTATCGTCGGGCAAGGCCGGGCCGATGCCGCCGGCGGCGTTATGGCACTGGCGGCAGGCGGAGTCCAGACCAAGCTGGGGCAAGATAGTGCCGTCGTCGGCAAACTGACCGATCTGCGCGGCGTTGATGACCACCTGATGGGTGGCCATGTCGGCCCGGAACGCGTCCGGATTGCCCACGGCCACCTGGATCAGCTCGGGCATGTGGCAATCGACGCAATCGACACGAATGCGATCGTGGGGAGGCTTCTGTATCTGCACCTGCTGCCAGTGGCACCCCTCGCAAGAAGCCCGCAGATAGCTTTGGCGGGCGGCGCGGGGGGCAACAACGCCGGCGTGCGGGTCGTGGCAATCGACACAGTCGAGCGCGGCGTGCTTGCCGGGGAAGAGATCGCCATACTCATGGCCGGTGTGCTGGATGAAGCCGTCGGCGACGACGAGCTCGCCGGTCATGTGGCAGTCCATACACTGCTGCCGGTCGCGGTCGATCCGCGGCGTGAAGGCGTGGGGGTCGTTGACGTGGAGGCTGCTCGGGCCGTGGCACGCCTCGCACTGGACGCCGGGCAGGGCAAAGGTGCCGACGATGCCGGCGCGGCCGTCCTGGTTGCCCTCGGCGATGTAGCCGGTAGTGTGACACGCGCCGCAGTCGTAGGGCAGCTCCTCGCCGGGATGATAGGGAACCAGTTGCTCGTCGGTCTGCAACAGCCGGTTGGCGAAGTTTAGTTGGGCCGTCTCGCCCGTCACCAGCGCGCCGGTCTTATCCACGAAGTTGGCCTTCCAGTTATAGCCGCCGACGACGTAGGCCACGTTGGCCCACTCCAGCCCTTCGGGCAGGGTGCGAATGGCGCGGTTGCCGGCAATGGTTGGGGCGGCATCCGCAACGGGGTTGAGGATCCACGGGTGGCCGCTGGCGATGAAGCTGTCGTAGTACGCCTGGTGACATTCGGCGCAGGTCTGGGAGCCGACGAACTGGGCCGGGGTGAAGCTGACGCCGTCCTGGCCGGCCGGGCCGCGCGCGCCGGTCTCGCCGGTCGCGCCGGTGGGGCCGGGTGGGCCTTGCGGGCCGGGATCGCCCTGGGGGCCGATGGGGCCGGGGCGGCCGGAACAAGCACCCAGGGCCAGCACCAGGACGGTAAGGGTTATTACGAGTAGCCAACCCGATGGACGGCCTGCCTTCATCACTGCCTCCGGTCTCCATGCCCAAAGCCGGGCGCGTGGCCCGCTAAGGTGGATCACAGTATAGCGGTGCGTTGCCATAGTCGCTAGATATAAATGCCGCAATGGTCCAATTGGGGCGACTGAATCATGTGTAACTTTGCTAGGAATTGGTGACATAAGTAGGGGAGGATGATTCCTGCCCACCGCGCTGAAGGGCAGGAATCATCCTGCCCCACGTTCGATTCAACCGCTGATTTGAGGTATACTTCAGCCTTACATATGATGTAGAGGCCATCTACCGATGCCATAGATCGCACGGTATCTTCCGGGTAATCTGCTCAACCTGCGGATGATCCCACTATCGGCCAGACACAACACCCTGGCGGAGGCTCACTTGGAAATCGGGACCATCAATAGTATCGACATTAATCAGGAGATGCGTAGTTCCTACCTGGACTACGCCATGAGCGTCATCGTTGCCCGGGCGCTGCCCGACGCACGTGACGGCCTGAAGCCCGTCCACCGGCGCATTCTCTATGCCATGTACGACATGGGGTTGCGGCCCAACCAGCCGCACCGCAAAAGCGCGCGTCTCGTCGGCGAGGTGCTGGGCAAGTATCACCCCCACGGCGACAGCTCGGTCTACGACGCGATGGTGCGGTTGGCGCAGGAGTTCTCCATGCGTTACCCCCTGGTCGACGGTCAGGGCAACTTCGGCAGCATCGACGGCGACAGCCCGGCGGCCATGCGCTACACTGAGACCCGGCTGGCGCCCATCGCCCTGGAACTGCTGGAAGACCTCGACAAGGACACCGTCGAGTTCACGCCCAACTTCGACGACACACTCAAGGAGCCGGACCTGCTGCCGGCGCGGCTGCCCAACCTGCTGCTCAACGGTTCGTCGGGCATCGCCGTGGGCATGGCCACCAACATTCCGCCCCATAACCTGAACGAGTTGTGCGACGCGATCATCTATCTGATTGACCGCCAGGACGACATTGACGAGGTCACGTTGGACGACCTGATGGAGTTCGTCAAGGGGCCGGACTTCCCGACGTCGGGGGTCATCGTCGGCAGCGAGGGCATTCGCAACGCCTATGCCACCGGGCGCGGCCGTCTCATCGTTCGCGGCGTGGCCAACATCGAGCCGATGCCGCGCAGCACGACCTGTCTCTTATACACATCTCCGAGCCCACGAGACCGTACTAGATCTCGTATGCCGTCTTCTGCTTGAAAAAAAAAACAACAACCATATCCACCTCGTCTTCACCTATAGTCTGATGTCCACATCTGTACAACTGTAAGTCTTATCAACGCATATCTACACGAACTG